>CAIWGR010000406.1 GCA_903912275.1 uncultured delta proteobacterium | reverse complement strand
GCGAGGTGCACGACCGCGTCGACGCCGCGGAGGAGACGCGTCCAATCGTTCGTTGCGCCGAGATCGCCAACAGAGACTTCGGTGAGCGCGACATCGGGAGCCCCGACGCGGGGCGAGCGGGTAACGGAGACAACCTGATGGCCTGCTGCGAGCAGCGCAGCGACCGTTGGCCTGCCGACCAGACCGCGCCCACCTGTGATAAGGACGCGGCTCACCGTGCCCTCCGGTTGGCAGTGTCCGCGCAAGGAAGCCGAAGCGACACTGAAACCATGCAAGGCTCCGCCTTGGTCCGGGTGTGAGCGCCGACCTCCACCGTGCTACTCGAGCGGGAGCAACCCGGCGGCCTGCAGGATCATGATGAAGACCGCCATGAGGCTGCAACCGGCGACGATGCCCGATGCGATGGGGACCATCTTCTGCTCGCAGGAGGCCTCGTTCACCTTGGTCCAGATGAGGGTGATGAGGGCGCCGAGGAGGAAGGAGAAGCTGTTGCCGAAGGGGATGACCATGCCGAGGCCGAGGCCTGTGGCGGAGGGCAGGTAGGTCCGGAGTTTCTTGGGGGCGAGACCCTCGGCGAGCGTAAGGACGAAGCCGAGCGAGCCGCCGAAGATGATGCCCTTGAGGATGGTCGGGTGCATGGTCGAGATGCCGCGGCTCAGCAGTTCGGCGACGCTCTTCCAGACCTCGGCGGCGGGGGCCGGGAACTGGGCAGTGCCAAGGTGGCTGGCGTCGGGCACGAAGAGGTACCAGGCCGGCACAATGGCAAGCGTACCGCTGATGATGCCGATGCTCTGCGCGATCGTCTGCTGGCGGGAGTTGGCGCCGAGGAGGTAGCCGCTCTTGAGGTCGGTGAGGAGGTCGGCGGCGGCACCGGCGGCACCGGCGGTCACACCGGCGGTCATCAGGTTGGGGATGGGCTTGTTGGGGATCATGGCGCCGTAGAAGAGCTGCGTGACCTTGCCCATGGCGCCGATCGGGGTGGTGTCGGTCTCACCCGTGGCGCGGCAGGCGACGAGCGAGAGCACGAAGGCCATCGCAACGGCCACAACACCCCAGTGGAGCGGGATGTCCCACTCGGTGTACATGATGATGATGCAGCCAAGGCCCGAGATGCCGGTGCCTACGACGAACCAGGAGTTGGGGACCTCGATGTGGGCGATGGGGTCGTGCGCAGCGACCTGCTTCTTGCCTGAGAAGAGCGCGCCGAGCTTGGAGATGCCGGCCACCATGGACTTCCACTGGAAGAGCGCGGCGGTGAGGCCGGCAGCGACCATCATGGAGGAGCCGGTCCAGAGGCCCCACTTGCGGATGGCACCAGCCGAGAGCGTCGCGGACGAGAGGGCGCCGGAGGCGTGCATCTCGCGGAGCACGCCGGAGTCGTCGAGCCAGGGGCCTACGATGCCGAAGAGAGCGAAGCCGGAGACAACCATTGAGAGCGAGGTGCGCATGCCGACGATCATACCGGCCGCCGTCATGAGCGGGTCGACCGGCAGCATGAAGCCGAGGGCGCCGAGCTCCTTGCCGCGGAGCGTGCCCGAAAGCTCGAGTTCCATTGGAAGGATGAGAGGGAATCCGTCGACGCCAGGCTTGACGGGGAACAGGCGCTGCATGAGTCCGCCCATGCCGGTCTGCCACCACTGGAGCACGGCGCCGATGCCCATGGACCAGAAGAGGGCCTGGGCCTTGATGAGCGCCTCTCCGCCAGCGGCGTGGAGGCTGCGGAGCGTCTCTGCGGCGGCGATGCCGCTGGGGAACTTGAGCTGCTCGCGGTTGATGAGCTGGCGCTTCATGGGGATGGCCATCGAGACGCCGAGGAAGGCCAGGAAGGCCGTCCAGGCCATGAGGACCTTCCAGTTCATTTGGACGCCAGTGAGCATGAGCTGCGCCGCAATGGCGGAGACCATGGTGCCGCCCGTCGAGACGCCTGCGCTGGTCGCCGTTGACTGCATGCAGTTGTTCTCGAGGATCGACATGGGCTCTTTGGCCCAGCCGAACTTCAAGAAGACCGTCCAGATGGCGTAGGAGAGGATGCAGGAGGTGATGGCGACGCCCAGGCCCCAGCCGGTCTTGAGACCGATGTAGAGGTTGGAGAGCGACATCATCATGCCGAGGATCGAGCCCATTACGACTGCGCGGACCGTCAACTGCTTAACGGTGTCGCCCTGGTAGTAGGTATCGAGCCAGACTTGGTCCCGAATGTCCTCCGGAACCTCAGCGAGATTGGGTAGCGCGCCGTGGGGCGCAGAGGCGACAGCTTCGCTCGACATATAGGCTTCTCCGGTGGGGAATCGCCGCGATGTTTGGCACGACCGTCGCAGTCCTGCAACCTTTCCGCGACGGTTCGTGCTCGACTTTGTGCGGTGGAGCAGCAGCGGGCGTGGGATGAGCACTGCCGTGCCAGGCGTCCTGCCCGCGAGGAGGCGCGATCAGCCGGCGCGAACACGCATACGGCGGGACGACACCAGCTTCTCGCTTTCGAGAGGTCCGATGCCGCCCCGCCGTTGCCTAGCGGAGCATGAAGAGGGGCAGGCGGCGGAGAGCCGCCCCGGCCATTAGGGGCAGGCGCCCGCGGCGGTCGTGACGGTGTAGGCACCGGGGCCGCCGTCGACGATGATGTAGGGGACGACGCCGGGCTGAAGGGCGACGGTCATGGAGGCCGTACCGCCCGTTCCGGCGACGCAGACCTGCTCGCCAGCACGCTGGGTGCAGGTGTCGTCACGGTCGTAGATGATGGGGGTGAAGCCGGTCGCCGTGACGGTCACGCAGAGGTCGGAGGCTGTGGTGACCGGGGCGCCAAGCGTCCAGACCTGCTCGGGCGTTCCGCCGCCGCCGCAGGTGCCCGTGCGGTTGGAGCCGCCGGCCGCGATGGTGCCACTGTTCGAGGCTGCCAGATCGAGCGTGTAGGGCCCATTGCAGGTACCGTCGACGGCAGCAACGCAGACCGGGTCGGCAAAGCAATCGGAGTCGGCACAGTCGGTCTGGCCATCGCCGTCGTTGTCGCGGCCGTCGTTGCAGATGGTCTCGGGCACCGGGGCACAAGCGGGGTCGGCGGCGCAGTCGGTGTCGAAGCAGTCGGTGCGACCGTCGTTGTCGTTGTCGATACGGTCGTTGCAGATGGTCTCGATGCAAGCAGGGTTACCGTTGCAGTCGGTATCGAAACAGTCGGTGCGGCCGTCGCGATCGTTGTCGATACGGTCGTTGCAGATGGTCTCCGGCACGGGGGCGCAGGCGGGGTCGGCGTTGCAGTCGTTGTCGTTGCAGTCGGTATTGCCGTCGCCGTCGTTATCCAGACCGTCTGTGCACAGCGTCTCGACGCGCGCGGTGCAGGCGCCCGCGGCGATGGTGAGGCGGTATCCGCCGGTGCTGGCATTGAAGCCGTCGATGAAGAGGTAGACGGGGGTACCGGTCGTCACATCGAGCTGAATCTCGGACTGCTGACCAAGCGTATCGTCGTTGCAGGCGAGGTCGCGGGTGCTTCCACAGTTGGTGCGCGCGTAGAGCACGGTGTCGTAGGCCGAACCGACCGTGTTGATGCAGACCGTACCGGTGGCCGGCGGATTGAAGCGCCAGACCGCCTCGGGGGCCGCAGAGCGGGCGCAGCCCGGATCGTAGTTGTCGGTGAGGGCATCGGTCAGACCGAAGAAGGAGCCGTAGCCGTCCGAAACATTCGGATCGGCGCAGGTCTGGGCCGCGATGGCGCAGCCCGGCGTGGCGATGCACTCCGGGTCGTCGCAATCGATGAGGCCGTCGCCGTCGTTGTCGGCAGAGTCGTCGCAGATCTCGAGGGTCGGACAGGCGACGTCGCCAAGGCAGTCGAGGTCGAAGCAGTCGATGGTGCCATCGCCATCGTCGTCGATGCCGTTGTCGCAGAGGGCCTCGGGGATGCAGGTCGGGAAGGTGGAGCAGTCGGCGTCGTCGCAGTCCACGAAGGTGTCGCGGTCATTGTCGAGACCATCCTGGCAGTCTTCCGGCGTCACGATGCAGGCCGGGTCGGCCGCGCAGTCGGTGTCTGCGCAATCGGTGAAGAGGTCGAAGTCGTTGTCGACGCCGTCGGTGCAGATCTCGCGGGCGCGGGCCGGACAGGCGCCAGCAGAGAGGGTCAGCGCGTAGCTGCCCGAGGCGCCAGTGAAGCCGTCGACGAAGAAGAAGTACTGCTGGCCGGCGACGGCCGTGAAGGCGAGCTGGCTCTGCTGGCTGAAGGTGGCGTCGTCGTTGCAAGCCACTTCCGAGGCCGCGTCGGTGCAGGCCGTACGGACGTAGAGGACCGTGTCATACGACGAGCCGAAGGTGCGGGCGCAGAGCGTGCCGGCCGCCGTTGCGGTGAAGGAGTAGACCGTCTCGGGACCGTCGCTGACCGCGCAGCTGCCTGCCTGGTTGTCGGCAAGCGTAGAGGTAGCACCCGTGCGGCTGCCGAAGGCGCCGAAGAGATTGGGGCTGGTGCAGAGCTGCGGACCGGTGGGACAGGCGGGGTCGGCGGCGCAGTCCGGGTCGCCGCAGTCGATGAGGCGGTCGCCGTCGTTGTCGATAAGGTCGTTGCAGATCTCGCTGGAAGGGGCGCAGGCCGGGTCGGCAGCGCAGGCGACGTCGCCGCAGTCGGTGAAGCCGTTGCGATCGTCGTCGATGCCATTGCTGCAGATCTCGGGCCCGATGACGCAGCTCGGGTCGGTGGCACAGGCGCCGTCGGCGCAGTCGATGCGGCCGTTGCGGTCATCGTCGAGGCCATTGCCGCAGATTTCGGGGCCGACGACCGCACAGCCGGGGTCGGTCGAACAGGCGGGATCGGCGCAGTCGATGCGGCCGTTGCCGTCGTCGTCGATGCCGTTGCCACACACCTCGAGCGAGATGACGATGCAACCGGGAGCGCTGGCGCAGGCGGCGTCTGCGCAGTCGGTGAAGCCATTGCCGTCATCATCGAGGCCATTGCCGCACACCTCGGTCAACACCACGCAGCCCGGCTCGGCCGCGCAGATCGGGTCGGCGCAGTCGGTCAGGCCGTTGCGGTCGTCATCGATGAGGTTGGCGCAGATTTCACGGCTGACGATGGCGCAGGCGGGGTCTGCTGCGCAGGCGGCGTCGAAGCAGTCCACGAGGCCGTTGGTGTCATCGTCGATACCATTGGTGCAGAGTTCGATGCCCTCGCAGGCATCGGGCGTGCCGTCGCCATCGGTGTCGATGCGGTCATCGCCGGCCGCGCAGATGTCGTCCTGATCGCAGATGGTATCGCCATCGGCATCCGCGCAGGTCGCGGAGCAGGAGCCCGTCGCGGGAATGCAGGCGGCGCGATCGACGCCGTCCACCGTCGTGGGCGAGCAGACAAAACCGTCGCCGCAGCCGCTGACCGCGTCACAGTTCGCCAGACAGGCCGTTACGGCGCCGACGGTTCCGCAGAGCGGAGCAACCGAACCGCAGTCGGCTGAGGTGGCGCAGGGCGCGCAAGCGGCGCCGCTGGTGACCGTGCAATCGGCCTCGCAGCCGTCGCCACCCGTGGTGTTGCCGTCGTCGCAGGCCTCGCCGAGCTCTCGAACGCCGTTGCCGCAGGCCTCACCGGTTGCACCGGAGCCGTCCGTGGTGGCATCAGCCGTCGTGTCTGCGGTGGTGTCGCCGGACGCGTCCACGTCACCCGAGCCGCCGCCCGAGCCGCCCGTGTCGACCAGGGTGGGGTCAGTCGTCGCGGCGCCTCCGGCGCTCGTGCCGCAAGCGGCGAGCCAAGAGAAGAGCAGAACCGAGCCGGCGCCAGCGCCAGCGCGACAGAGGAGGAGAGGGATTCGCGAAGACATGCATGCTCCAATCGACAGAGATGTGGGGTAACAACTGACGATTGAAGCCTAGCGGCCATATTTGTGCAAACAAACGGCGAAAATGCAGACGGACGATCCGCCTACGGACAGGCGCCGATATTCACCGAGAGGTCGTAGGCGCCGGCACCACCGTCGAGCGAGTCGACGAAAAGCGACAGGGTGTCACCAGGTCCGACCGTCACCGAGAGGCTCGCCGAGAGGCCGTCGGCGGACGGGCTGCAGGCTAACTCGGAGCCAGCGGCGCCGCAGGTCGCGGTTCCGTAATAGAGCACAGGGCTGAAGGCATCGCTTCGAACCGTGATACAGGCCGCGACATCGGTGGGGAGCGGGAAGGCGAGATCAAGTCCCCAGACCTGCTCGTTGCCGCCGAGCCCGCCGCAGCTGCCCGCGGAGACATTTGCGCCCTCGGCCAGATTTCCAGCGTTGGCCCCGAACGGATTGAGCGTCAGCGGCGCGTCGCAGGTACCAACGGGCGGAACGCAGAGGGTGGAGGCGAGGCAGTCGGTATCGGCGCAATCGATGGCACCGTCGCCATCGTCGTCCAGGCCATCACCGCAATCGAGTTCGTTCGCAGGCAGCGCACAGGCCGGGTCGGCATTGCAGTCAGGGTCGGCGCAGTCGATGGCGCCATCGCGATCGTTGTCGACGACATCGGTGCAGCTGGTCTCGGAGGTCGGCACGGCGCAGGCCGCCGTACCGGCGCAGTTGCTGTCAGCGCAGTCGATGGCACCGTCGCCGTCGTTGTCGATGCGGTCTGTACAGTTGGTCTCGGTGGCGGGGACGACGCAGGCCACGTTGCCGGCGCAGTCGGAGTCGGCGCAATCGGTGCGGCCATCGCGGTCGTTGTCGACGCGGTCGGTGCAGGCGGTCTCCCCTACCCCGCTCCCGCAGGCGCCACCCGTGATGTTGAGCCGATAGGTGCCGCCGAGCGCAGCGAACCCGTCGACCATGAGGTAGACATCCACACCTGCAGTCACGGGCACCTGCACCTGAGAGGTCAGGCCGCCGGTGTCGTCGTTGCAGGCGAGGTCGGTCGCGGTGCCGCCACAGCTGTTGCGAGCAAAGAGAACCGTGTCGTAGGTCGAGCCGGCCGTGGTCACGCAGATGAGCCCGCTCTCGGGCGGTGTGAAGCGCCAGACCGCCTCGGGGGCCGTGGAGCGCATGCAGGAGGGTATGTTCTCGTTGAGCAATCCGGAGGTAAGGCCAGAGTAGCGGCCGTAGGTGGTCGCCACATTGGGCGATGCGCAGGTCTGCGGAACGGTGACGCAGTTGGGCGCACCGGTGCACTCGTTGTCGGCGCAATCGATGAGCGTGTCGCTGTCGTTGTCGATGCCATCGGCGCAGAGTTCGAAGACATCGCAGCTCGTGGAGCCGACACAGTTGCTGTCGAAGCAGTCGATGGCGCCATCGCCATCATCGTCGATCCGGTTTGTGCAGTTGGTCTCGGGCGGCCGGATGCAGAGGGGATTGGCGGTGCAGTCGCTGTCGGCGCAGTCGGTCGCGCCGTCGCGATCGTTGTCGAACAGGTCGTTGCAGACCTCCGCGCCTGGCGGCAGGCAGGCGGCGTTGGCGACGCAGTCGGTGTCGGCGCAGTCGATGGCGCCGTCGCGGTCATTGTCGACCCTGTCGGTGCAGACTTCGGCGGAGGTGAGGCAGCTGCTGGTGGAGAAGCAGTCGGTGTCGGCGCAGTCCGCGAAGAAGTCAGAGTCGTTGTCGATGCCGTCGGTGCAGTTCTCGAAGCCGAGCGCAGGACAGGTGCCTTCGGTCACGGCGAGCACATAGCTGCCGGTCGCTCCGCTGACGCCGTCGACGAAGATGAAGTAGGTCTGACCCGCGACAGTGCTGAAGGAGATCTCGCTCTGCTGGTTGCGACCGTTGTCGTTGCAGGTGATCTCCGAGGCAGCGTTGGCACAGCTGCTCCGGGCGTAGAGCAGCGTGTTAAAGGAGGAGCCGCGGGTGCGCATGCAGACAGTGCCTGTGGTCGGCGGGGTGAAGGCGAAGACGGCCTCCGTGCCGCTGCTGTCAACGCAGCTGCCGGCGGCGCTGCTCGTACCGGGCAGGGTGGCACCCGTGCTGACGCCGAAGTCGGTGATCACGATGGGTGAGACGCAGCTCTGCGGACCCGTTGGGCAGGCGGGATCGCCAGCGCAGTCGGTGTCACCACAGTCGATGCGCCGGTCGCCGTCGTTGTCGACCAGGTCGTTGCAGACCTCCGTGGAGGGTAGGCAGCTTGTCGTGCCGACGCAGGCCGGGTCGGCGCAGTCGACAAGTCCGTTGCGATCGTCGTCGATGCCATTGCCGCAGACCTCTGCGAGCACGAGGCAGCCGGGCTGCAGCGCGCAGTCGCGGTCGGCACAATCGGTCAGGCCATCGCGGTCGTTGTCGAGCAGGTCGTTGCAGATCTCCGTTCCGACACAGGCAGCGGCGGCACTGCAGGTGGGGTCGGAACAGTCCACGAAGCCATCGCGGTTGTTGTCGAAGCCATCGTCGCAGATTTCCACCAACAGGCAGTTGGGGTCGCGAGCGCAGTCAGGATCCGCGCAGTCCACGAGGGCGTCGAGGTCATTGTCAACGAAGTCTGTGCAAAGTTCGGCAGCAGAACCGCAGTCGGGCAGGCCGAAGCAGAAGGGGTCGGCGCAATCGGTCAGGCCGTTGCCGTCGTCGTCGAGGCCGTTGACGCAGTTCTCAAAGAGCCCCGTACATTCGGGAAGCCCGAAGCAGATAGGGTCGGCGCAATCGATGAGGCCATTGCGGTCGTCGTCAAGGCCGTTGAGGCAGACTTCGCCACCCACCGGGCCATCGCAGGCATCGGGGATGCCGTTTCCGTTGCTGTCCACGCGGTCATCGCCGGCCGGGCAGATGTCGTCGGGTGCGCAGATGCCATCGTTGTCCGGGTCGTCGCAGAACCGGACGCAGCGATCGTCGGGCACGCAGACGAGCGGCGGCATGGGGGCAAAGTCACCGGCCAGCGGCACAGCGTCGCAGGTAAAGCCTGCCGCACAGCCGCCGGCAGCGTCGCAGGGGGCAAGGCAGTAGGCGGGACGGCTGAGCTGGGCGCATATCGAGGTCGGCGCGGCGCACTCGGCAGAGCTCGTGCAGAGTGCACAGGGCGAGACGGGGGAGAGGGTACAGTCGGGCTCGCAGCCGTCGCCGGCGACGAGGTTGCCGTCGTCGCAGGCCTCGGTGCTCTCCCAGATGCCGTTGCCGCAGCCAGGGTCGGGAACACCGGAGCCGTCGGGCGTGCCGTCGGGCTCCACGTCGGCACCCACATCACCCGAGCCATCCTCCAGGGAGGAGCCATCGCTCGCGAAGGTGTCGACCGAGCCATCCGCGCCACTGTCCCCGTCGTTAAGGATGTCAAACGCAGTCGGCGTCGTGCCACAGGCCGCCAGCAGCGCCACCGCGAAACCGGAAGAGAGCGAGGAGAGGCGAGAGCGGGTCAGAGCCTCAAACGGCTTCAGCATGGGACACTCCAAAAACAAACGAGCGAATCGCGCAACCAGCCCCTTTCGCCCGTTTCGACGGTGGAGGCAAGTAGCGCGACCCGCGGAGGGCCGACCCGCTAGAGGAGCGGCAGCAGGTTGTAGGTGTTCAGGTCGAAGTCGTAGATTCCGTAACGGCCTGCTGCGAAGTAGGCGCGGTCGCCGGCGATATCGATCTTCTGCGGCCAACCCGCCGTCGGGAAATAGGCCTGCGGGAAGGGGTTCGCGGGGGCATCGAGGTTGACGACCATCAGGCCGCCCGGGACCTGGAAGAGTGCGCGTCCGTCCTGCGCACCGCTGAGCGTGGCCCAGGCGTCGACGTTGACCGACGCCAGCTCGTGGAGGCTCACGTCAAAGATGGAGAGCTTCTGCATGTCGCTGCCTGTGCCGCCCGTGGAGACGGTGCTCCACCAGGAATCGCGGTGGCTGACGAGCAGGTTGCCGCGACCATCGAGCTGCACAGCCTCGACCTGCTGGTCGGTGAGCCGGAGACGGTTCATGAGGTAGGCGCGACCCTCAAACATGCGGACGCGGGCGAGCGAGGTCTCGATGATTGTGTCGCCGTAGACGGTGTCTTGCGTGAAGAGGTAGTCGCCGGAGACATCGAGCACCTGACCGGGGACATTGACGCCGGCAGACAGGAGGGGCGCAGAGGGCTGCGATAGGTCGAGCGTGCGAAAGAAGTAGCGCGCATAGGGGCGGGGGTCTCCATCGACGTCGTAGGGAACCTTGTAGGAGTAGTAGAGGGTGTCGCCCTCGG
>CAIWGR010000405.1 GCA_903912275.1 uncultured delta proteobacterium | reverse complement strand
CTGCCGGGTTGCTCACAGGGCGTCCGCTGAGAGAGAACTCTGGCGGAGACTGGCAGTTCGACGGTCCAACCGCAGACCAGCTCGTCGCCGCGGCGAACACAGGCCGCACCCCCTTCGCCTCGCTCGAGGTCTCGGTTGACCCCAACGGCAGCGGACTCAGCCACCGCGTCGCGGGCGACCGCATCATCGCAGAACCGTCCCCCTTCGCCCTCTACGAGCGCCTGACAGGACAGACCCTCCCCGCCGGCCCGGACGCAGCGCTCGAACGCTCCAAACTGCTGCTCCGCAGGAGCGTCCTCGACCTCGTTGGCGACGACCTCACCCGGCTCCGGCAACGGGTAGGCACCGCCGATCGCATCCGCCTCGACCAGCACGAGGCCTCCGTCCGTGCCCTCGAGCTCCGCCTCGCCGCGCTCGGCGACGAAAGCGCAGCGCCGGCCTGTGTCCCCTTCGATGCACCGACCGTCATCGGCGACGAGCGGGTCCACCCCGCCATGCGCGAGAGGTGCGGGCTGCTCGGCGATCTGCTCGCCGTCGCCCTCGCCTGCGACCTCACCCGCGTGATCTCCGTCTGGTATTCGGATCCGCTCTCGAACCTCCTCTACGACGGCGTTACGATGGGTCACCACCAGCTCACCCACGAGGAGGCCGGCGACCAGCCCATGGTCGATGCCGTCGTTCAGACCATCATGGGAGACCTCGCTCTCTTCCTCGACAAACTGGCCGCGCTCCCCGAGGGCGACAGCACCGTCCTCGACAGCCTCGGTCTGCTCTGCACCACCGACTGCGCCCGCGGCCGGATTCACAACCTCGACGACTACCCCATGCTCGTAGCGGGCAGCATGGGAGGCCGCCTTCGGACCGGATTCCACCACCGTGCTGCGGGCGGCGCCAACGCCGCGGAGGTCACGCTGACCATGCTCCGCGCTGCCGGTCTCGACCTCCCCGCCTTCGGGCAGGGTGAGGCGATGGTAACGAGAGGACTGCCGGAGTTGCAGCCGTGATGCGAATGCTGCTGGCCCTCGCCCTCGTCAGCAGCGGCTGCTCCGATGCGGCGCAGCCTGAGCCGGCGGCCGGGCCTGGGAGTGGAGGCAACGGGTCGGGGACCGGGGGTGCCTTCGGGGGCCGTCCCGTGGAGCGCGCCTTGGTGTTTCGGACCTACCAGGTTGCCGCCGTCACGAACGACCATTCCGTCGGCTTCGACCTCGACGATCTGGTCTCCACAGACAGCACTGCTGACGGTTGCGGCCAGGCCGACGCGACCTCACCAGACGGCACCCTCGGCATCGACAATGGCGTCGGGCGTATCTGGCCCGCCTTCTTCGACGTGCTCGGCGACTCGCTGGAGTCCCTCTTCCGCGAGGGGGTCAGCCGCGGGGGCGAGATCCCCCTTCTGGTGCTCCCTGTCGCATCAAACGCGCAGTTTGCAGTGGCCCGTTTGGAGGGTGCTGCGGTCGACTTTGATGGACTCCTCGCAGGCTTCCAGACCTTTGATCTCGAGGCTGCGGGCCAGCCTTTCCCAGTCACCCAAACTCCCGACCGAGTCTTGTTCGGACCTGCCCCAGCGGTAGTTCAGGTCGAGGCCTTCTCGCTCGCCTTTGCGTTGCCCATTGACGGGCTGCGCGGCGCGCTCCATCGTGACGACGACGGCGTATGGCGGGGCGTTGTGGGCGGCTCCTTTCCGCTGGCATCGGTGCCCGCTCCCCTTGCAGCCGTTGTCTCGCTTTCATCGGGGCAGCCCCTCGCAGATCTGCTCCCGGGCGCGGGCGACCTGCCGGACAGCACCGGCGCCTGCCGACGTATCTCGTTCGCGGCCACGGTGGAGGCCGTGGAGGGATTTGCCGTCGCGCCGACCTCCGACTGATCGAGAAGTTGGCCATCGGTGCATCGCAGAGGTAGGGAGTTGTATACCTGTCACCATCCTTATCCTTGCTCGAGGTCCTCTCATGCACCGCACCCGTCTCCTTCTCTCTCTGGTTCTGGGTTCAGGCCTCGCTGCCTGTTCCAGCGAAGCCGACTCCAACACGACAGCCGACACGGGCGCGGCAGACACAGGTTGCAACCTCTTTACGGGCGAAGGCTGTGAAGACTCCGGCACGACCGACAGCGGTTCCACCGACACGGGCACAGGCGGTTCCGACACGGGCGCGACGGATACCGGCTCCACCGACACGGGCGCGACGGATACCGGCTCTACCGACACGGGCGGCGCCACCAACCCCCGTGACGAGAGCCAGGCGCTCGTCACCTTCTGCGCCGACGCCATCGACTCGCTCTGCGACCACCTCTACAATTGCTCCGCGGAGTTCGCCGACAAGCGTACCGAGTTCGAGACCACCTTCGGGTTTACCGACGCGGAGGGCTGCAAGTTGGCGCTGCCGCCGGTCTTCGAGGAGCTCTGCGCTCCCGAGGTGAGCGCAGCAGCCGATGGTCGCGTCCGCCGGGATACGGGCCGGTTTGATCGCTGCGTGGCCTTTGCCGCTGTGGCCGACTGTGCCACCTATCTGGCCAACACACCGGAGAGCGACCTCTGCTTCTCGCCGCTTCCGGTTGTCGGCACTATCGCCGATGGCGGCTTCTGCGCCCGTACCTCGGAGTGCGCCAGCGCAACCTCGCGGTGCACCGTAAACGACCCCACCGCCTTCTCCGCCGGTGGCATCTGCGAGCCGGCGCTTGGCGCTGCATGTCTCGACGCCTCCACCTGTCTGCCGACCCAGTACTGCGACCAGCCCGGGAACGACTGGGAGGTTGCGACGGGGGTTCCGGGCGTCTGCGCCCCGCGCGCCGCCGCAGGCGTCGCCTGCGAAGACCAAGCGGGCTGCCTTGGCGGCCTTACCTGCACCTCCGACATCGGTCAGGGCCAAGGTGGCGAGCCCATCAGCGGCAGCTGCCGCTAACCGGACCGCGGCCCGCACGGGCGCCGTTCTGATGCTCGGGGCCCGTGTGTCGGGTCTCTGTCTGCGTTGAGCAGGCCGCCTGCCTCGTCGTGGAGCCGGGGCGCGTGGTGCGTCTCGATGAGGGGCGTGCGCGCGCGGGCGCAGGTCCCGAGGCGCTTCGCGCCCGCCGCCGCTCCAGCAGCAGCGCTCCCAGTCGAAGCGTCGCCCCTCCATCGCCCGCAACCCGCGGTGGCGGAGCCGAATCTGCCGCGCCCCGCCTGAGCATGGGCACTCCGAAACGGCGACCCAAAAACGCCGCGAGGCGCAGCCGGAGCTGCGCCTCGAGGAAGGAGCAGGGAGGGGGAACCTAGAAGTTCTGGCCGCCCGAGGCACCGGCCGCGCCGGCTGCGCCGCCCGCGCCCGATGCGGCGCCGCAGGAGAGACCGCCGCCGCCGCCGCCGCCGCCGGCACCTCCGCCAGCCGAGGTGGCCGTGGGGGCCGCGGAGCTGGAGATGGTGCTGCCATCAACGCGGGCGATACCGTAGGAGACACCGCCGGCACCGCCGCCGCCGCCACCG
>CAIWGR010000404.1 GCA_903912275.1 uncultured delta proteobacterium | reverse complement strand
TGTGAACTCCGATGTGAATGGCACCTGGTCGGAGCTGGCCTGCTTCTTCTACAACCTCTCGAACTCGGTCCCGACCACGCCGCGAGGCATCTCCCCGGTTGGCACCGTTTCGACGCAGTCTCCCCTGTTTGAACTGGAGAATGCCTCCGACCCCGAGGGTCGTCCGCTCAGCTATGCCTTCGCGCTCTACCGGGGCACGCTGCCCGTGGCAGCCAACCTGCTCTATGAGACGCTGGCGCCGTCGGGCGAGGGTTCGGGCACGACCATCGACACCGGGCTCACGCTGGACAACCGCGAGAACTACATCTGGCGTGTGCGGGCATTTGACGGCTCGGACTATGGTCAGTTCGACTCCCGCAGTTTCCGGGTGGAGGCTACCTCTGCGGCGCCGAGCGAGCCGGTGATTGTGTCGCCCGCCAACGGCGCTTCGCCGGCGGCGACCTCACAGGCCAACCTCGTCTGGCAGGCCAGCACCGACCCCGACGGCGACGCGCTTACCTACGAGGGCGAGTTTGTGACGGGCGCCTTCCCGGGCACAGACGCCTACAGCTTCCGTGGCGTGAGTGGTGCGGATGCGACCGTTTCGGTCGTTGTGCCGCGGCCGCTCGTCCCCGGAGCCACCTACTCTTGGCGCGTCCGCGCGACCGATGGCGGCGCCACGTCGACCTTTGCCGAGGCGACCTTCACGGTGCGCGGCGCCAACACTGCACCGACGACGCCGGTGCAGCTCTCGCCCATCGGTCGCGACGTCGTTGTCTCCCCGGACGGCACCTTCACGCTGACGGCGCAGAACGCGATCGACCCCGACGCGGACCAGCTCATCACCTACGACTTCCAGGTCTCGCCGGTGCTCACCATCACCGACCAGGGCGGCTGGAAGCGGCTCAACGTGCGTCAGGGCGCCGATGGCACCACCTCCGTCCTCTTCGACGAAGACCTCCGCCCCTCCACCTACTACTGGCGCGTGCGGGCGAGCGACGGCGTGACGCAGTCCTCCTGGTCGGAGACCGCCGTCTTTAAGCTCGACTTCGAGGAGGCCGACGCTGGCGATGCCGATGCAGGCACCGACGGTGGCGTCACGGATGCGGGTGGCGACGCCGGCCCCCCGAACCTGGGCGGCTCGCTGCAGCCTGCCAGTGGCTGCTCCGCCGGCGGATCCGGCTTCTCGCTCTGGATGCTCGCTCCGCTTCTGCTGCTGGTTACCCGCCGCAGACGCTCCCGCTAACCGCCGGCGCGGAGCCTGCTCCGCGTTGGGCGCTACCTCGCAAGGTGCCATGGCCTCTCTCTCCGATCCGGTACAGCGCGAATCGAACAAGCCCCCCATCTTTGTCATGGGTGTCTTGGACTACCAGCTCTTCCAGCAGAGCCTGGCTTCGCTGGTGGAGCGGGCACGCAAGCCAGCGGGCGCCGCGGAGACGGTCGGCACGCTGCGGGCGCTGGTCGCCGGCATCGCCGACAAGGGTGCCCGAGACCTTGCAGCCACCCACCTCGACCGGATGGAGTCGTCGCTCTCCAACAACCGGTGGAACCGTGCTGCGGCGGGCCAGATTCTTGAGTTGGCCTGCGTCGACGAGGCGGTGCAACTGCCCGACTTGGCGGGCCACTTCGAGAAGGTTTCGCCCTTCCTCTACGCCTGGAATCCGGATGTGGCGGAACACATCTTCACCTTCCTTCACTTCCTCTCCGACCGGACGCTCCCCTGGGCGACGACGATTGAGTGCTGGCGTGCTGCTCTCCCGCCGACCGAGGTGACCGTCCATGCGGAGGCCTTCGGAGCGCTGACGCCGCGCGAGCTGGGTCGCATCATGACGGAGGCCGAAAATGGCGAGGTCTTCGGACCGGCGGAGATTGAAGAGCTGACCGTCTGGTGGACTGCGGTTCGGCGTGTGGTCCGGCTGTCGGAGCGGCTCGAGCGGGGCGTCTTCGTGGCCACCCGGTACCCCATCAACTGAGGCCGGTCAGCGGTCGCCCTCGAGAAGCCGCTGCACCGCATCGCGCACGGGCGTGGCACCGGAGAGCGCGTCGTGCACGGCCTGCGTCATCGGCACCGGAATCCCGCGGAGCGCCGCAGCCTTGACGACCGCCGCCGCAACCTCGGGCCCCAGCGCATCGGAGAAGGACTCCGAGGCGGAGCGGCTGCCCGTGCGGCCCACAATCTGACCGAGCGCGTAGTTGGGCTCGATGCGGCGGACCGAGTCGATGGTGCGCCCCAACCCCGCAAGCCCGGAGAAGGTGGCCGGCGAGGCGCCAAAGGCCTGCCCTACCCGCATCGCCTCGGCGAAGCCCCGGGTGACGAGGATGGAGTGGGCGGCCTCGCCCAGGCCGAGCCCGTCGCACATGCCGGCGAGGAGCGTGGTGACCTGGCTCAGTGCCGCGGCATACTCCACACCCTCGATGTCTGAGGTCGATTCGACGACGATGGAGCGAGAGGCGAAGACGGCCCGTACTGCGGCGACCACGCGGGGGTAGGCGCTGCCTACGACGACGGCGTTGGGGCGGCCGGCGAGCATGTCGGCGACGTGGGCAGGCCCTGCCATAACGCCCACCTGGCGAATGGCGGAGAGGCTGATGAGGCGCTGCGAGACACGCCGGAGGCCGGTGCCGTCGAGGGTGTGGATGGCGTGGACCACCTGATGGGCGCCGTCGAGCTCGGGGGCGATGCGTTCGAAGACGCTGGGGAAGTAGTCGCGTGAGGTGGTGACGAAGAGCAGCGTGCAGGCGGCCGGCAGCGCAGCGGGGTCGGTGGTGACCTCCACGCCGGCGTGCAGCGAGGCGAGTTCGGGCACAATCTGGGTCGCGTGACGGGTGGCGCGGATCTCGGCGGCTCGGTCTTCGAGCGAGGTGAAGAGAAGCACGCGGTGGCCGTGGCTGGCGACGACATGGGCGAGCCCGATGCCGACGCGACCCGCGCCGATGATGCCGATGGCAGTGCGCTGTGACTCAGCCATGGCCGTATCCCCCCGTGCCTTCGGCCAGCTCGTTCTCCAGCCCGTATCCGCGCAGCCGGTTGCCATAGAAGTAGACGAGCTGCGGCTCGCTCACCTGCACATAACCCTCGACGAGTTCGGCTACCGCCGGCTTGTGGTAGGTGGCCCAGCCGTCGGCTGCACCGCGCAGCAGCGACACGGGGTCGAGCGCCGCGGCCTCTGGCGAGAGCCGGATGCGCCCCGCGTCGGCCTCGCGTCGCAGGAGCCGTGCCAGCCGTTCGACCTCACCCGACAGCACCGAGGTGGAGATGCGGAGGCCGCGGGCAAAGCGGAAGAGCGCGTAGAAGTCCCACGAGCCATGCTTGCGCCGCAGATGCTCGTAGAGCGCGAAGGAGACGATGTGGAGCGGCGAAACGGTGTTGTTCCGCATGAAGGTCTCGACGAGCCTGCCGCCCAGCTCGTGCGTGTACTGGCGGTCGCGATCGCGGTCGATGGCCGGCTTGCCGCCAACCCAGAGATAGCGGCGCGTGTCGAGCACCTGTCCCGCCGGGCCGACCGAGCGGCCGAGCTCGTCGAGTTCGTTGCCGAAGACATCGGTGGGGTTGCAGAAGCGGAGGCTGATGGGCGCCTCTTTGTCGAGCGCGTCCTGGATGAAACGGGCGACGCGGGCCGGCTGATGAAACTCGTCCTGCTCGATGATGGAGCGCCCTTTGCCGCGATGGCGGAGGTGGTCCTCGATGAGCGTGTTGGCCTCGAGCACATGGGTGTAGTTGATGACGACCGGGACGACGAAGACCTCGGGCCGTACCATGCCCGTGGTGACGTTGCGGACGTAGGCGCCGACGACCGAGCCGAGCAGTCCGAGCTTGAGCTGCTGCTCAATCTGGTTGGTGCGGCTCCGCTTGCCGGCGGCAAAGAAGAGGCCCGGGTAGCCGCGCTCAATAAGGCACTGCGAGAGCTCGGTGAGGACGACTTTGTAGAGTTTGTGTTCGAGCCGCCTGTCGACCCGGTAGGCGCCGAGGTTGCGCATGAAAGCGGCGGTCAGCGGGTTGTCGAAGAGGCTGACCTCGGCGCCGTAGGCAACGGCGGGGAGCCCTGCGTGATGGATGGCCCAGCCGATGAGGAGGTTGTCCATGTGGCTGGAGTGGGTGGGCACGAAGACGAGGGTTCCGCGCTGCGCGAGGCGCCGCAGGTGCTCGAGGTTGCCCTCGATGCGGACGCGGTCTGCGAGCCCGGAGAGGCTGCCGCCACCGCCGAGCATGGACCAGCGCGCCTCGCTGGAGAGGGCCAGCGCGATACCGGCGGGGACCAGGCCGGTCGCGAGCCAGTAGGCGGCCTGCGAGAAGTGGCCGATGGCGTCGGTCGCATACTTTTCGCTCACCCGCCGAAGCTCTTCGAGGCTGTCTTCGTCGCGGGCGCGGGAGACGGTCTGGGCCAGTTTGCGCCAGTAGAGCTGCTTGTCGGCTGGCAGGCCGCGCTCCTCCATGCGGGCGAGCTCCACATGGGCGGCCTCGCTGAGCAGCGCCTCGACGGTGTATTCGAGGCGGGTGGCTGACTCGAAGGCAACGCGGCGTGCGACCCGCTCCACAACCTCGCGGCAGATGGCCTCGCGCTCGTCGTTGAGGCGGGAGATCGGCGACCGGGTGCGCAGCGTCGCGGGGAGGAGGTCTGAGAGTGACACGGTGGCTCCGGCGGCGGACTAGCGGGAGAGGTGCACGCGCCGGAGGTCGCCCGTAATGTTCTTCTGCATGGCCTCGTTGGTGCCACCGCCGATGCTCAGCAGGATGGCATCGCGGAGCAGGCGCTCGACCCGGTACTCACGGGTGTAGCCGTAGCCTCCGAGGGTCTGGATGGCCATGCGGGCCACCTCCTCGGCGGTCATCGTGGCGACCAGTTTGGCAGCGGCGGCGCCGAGCGAGTTGCGCCGGTCTGGGTGCATCTCGAGGGCCACCTTGTAGATGAGCGCGCGAGCGGCCTCGGTCTTGGCGTAGCTCTCGCCGATGAAGCGCTGCATCTGGCCGAAGGCGCTGAGCGGCTGGCCGAAGGCCTGGCGCTCGGCGATGGCATACTTGGCGAGGATGTGGTGGCTCTGCATGGCGATGCCGGTCGACATGGCGCCGAGCGCGACCCGCTCGATCTCGAGGTTGCGCATCATGTGGACCATGGCGCCGCCCTCTTCGCCGATGCGGTTTTCAACGGGCACGCGGCAGTCTTCAAAGATGAGCTGCGCGGTGGGCGACTGGCGCATGCCCATCTTCTTCTCCTTCTTGCCGACGGAGAAGCCGGGGAAGCTGCGCTCGACGATAAAGGAGGTGACGGAGCGGGGATTGCTGCGGTCGAGCTTGGCGTAGACGAGGAAGGCGTCTCCAACGGTGGCGTTGGTGATCCACTGCTTGGTGCCGTTGAGGATGTAGTCGTCGCCATCGCGCTGGGCGTGGGTGGACATGCCGAGCACATCGGTGCCGGCGCCGGGCTCCGACATCGCCATGCCGGCAATCCAGGTGCCGTCGATGACCTTGGAGAGATACTTCTCGCGCTGGCGGGCGTTGGAGGAGAAGTAGAAGTTGTTCACGAAGAG
>CAIWGR010000403.1 GCA_903912275.1 uncultured delta proteobacterium | reverse complement strand
CTGTGAGTTCGAGCCGGGCGCGGCCGCCGCGGAAGAGCTGCGGGAAGATGCGCTGGAACTCGGCGTCGACCACCTTGAAGGTCTCGTCGAAGAGCTCGCGCGACATCTTGTCCATCTTCTTGATGGCCGACTCGAGGTCGCCGATGGCCTTCTCCAGGTCAGCCTTCTGTTCGGCCAGGAAGGTCTGCCGCTGAAGCGCCTCCGCATACTCCTCTTCGGCCGCCGGGTTGACGGGGCCGAGCCTTTCGAGCTGGTCGATGACCTTCACGAGCTCCTCGTGGAGTTCGGGCGTCATGCCGCCCTCGAGGGCCTCCTGACGGGCCGCGGCGGGCGAGAGGCCGAACCGCTCCACGAGGTTTGCCTCGGTGTGCTCCAGGTCGCTCTTGGCCCGCTCTGCGGCAATCTCCGCCTCGCGAAGGGCCAGCGATGCAGCCTCCGCCTTGCGACGGGCATCGAGCGCAGCAGCCTCCAGGTCGTTCACCTCGGCAGCGAGCTGGGTATGGGCCTCACGCAACTTCGCCAGCCGCGCCTCTTCGGTGGCGGCAAGGCCGAGCGACCGCTCGAGGTCGGTCCGCTCGGTGGAAATGCCCCGCTCAGCGGCGAGCCGCTTCTGCGCGATCTCCTCCTGCTCCATGACGAGGCGGTCGAGCCGGGTGCGGGCCATCTGCGCCGTCGACTGGTGCTGCGCCTGGCGGGCCTCGATGCCCTTGACCTGCTCACGGGCCTCGGCGTCGCGGACGCGGGCATCGGTGTAGGCGTCGCCGGCTGCGCGGACATCGTTGTCCACGGCCGACCAGGCTGCCTGCGCGAGCGCGAGCTCTGCGACGCCGTCGGCGATCCCCTTGTCGGCAACGGCCAGCTCTGTGGTGGCGGCGGTGATGGTCTGCTCGAGGATGTGGAGGCGCGCCTGCGCGGAGTCGCGGTCGAGGGCGAGTCGCTTCACGGCCGACACAGCGCGGGCCTTGGCCTGCTCCGCTTCGGCGCGCGCGTTGCGGAGGGCCGCGAGGCGCGATTGGGCCATCTCCAGCTCGCCGCGGAGCCGGTTCCGCTCGAGCAGCGCCTGCTCGAGCAGCTGCTCCGACTCCGACTGCCGGCCGCGTGCGACCAGCTCCTCGTCGGCGCGCTTCGCCAGCGTCAGCTGCGCCTCGTCCCGCTCCCGGGTCAGCTTGAAGACCGACTCCGCCGCAGCCGAACCTGGCGCGCCCGTCACGTAGAGATCGCGCTCCGGGTGGTAGCCCCGCTGCGGGTCGATGGCCGGCGGCGCGGTCTCATCGGCAAAGGCGTTGGCAACGCGCGTCACGCTGCGCAGCCGGTCGTGCACCAGCTTCGGTACAGGCTGCAGGAAGTCGCACCAGCCCTCCACGGCCTCGCCCGACGGCTTGGTGGCAACGATGACACTCACCGCCACATTCTGCGCGCGGGCCCAGCCCGCGATGCGGCGCGCATCGGCGGCACTCTCCGCGGTCACCGCCTCGAGCAGCGGACCGAGCAGGCGGGAGACCGTCTCCTCCGCACCCGATGCAACCCGGAGACGCTCCGCGATGGGGCGTCCCACGCCAACCACTTCGCCCTTCTCTGCTGCCGCCAGGAGCTTCCGCAGGCCAACGCCATAGGACTCGCCGGCGCGGATCAGCTTCTCGAGGGTCTCCAGCCGCGCCTGCGCCACGCGGTGGGCGTCTGCCGCAGCACGGCTGCCAGCCTGCGCCTTCTGGAGGTTCTGGTGGGCCTCGGCCTCTGCGCGGCGGGCAGCCTCGACGCCGCTCTCCTTGGCCCGGAGTTCGGTGGTGGCTGCGGCCTCCTGCGAGGCGCTGTCGTTCTCGCTCGCCTCCGCGCGGGTCTGGTCCTGCTCGAGCGCGGTCAGTTCGGCGACGATGGAGATGACCCGCGACTGGACCTGGGTCCGTTCGCTGCCGGCCGAATCGAGGCGGCCCTGCAGCCGCGCTGCTTCGCCGCGATCGGCGGTGAGCTTTGCCGCGGCCTTGTCGAGCCGGAGCCGCTGCTCCGCCTGCTGCGCGCGGGCCCGCTCCACCTGTTCGGCCAGTGCGGCGAGACGGGCGGCGACGGAACCGGCCGAGTTCCTCGCCTCCTCGAGCGTGGCGACCAGCGCGGCGATGGCGGCTTCGGCAACCTCAGCGACCCCCGTCTGCTCCTGCTGCTGCGCCACCACCTGCGCGGCCCGTTCGCCAAGTTCGACCAGCGCCCGCTCGGCAAATCCAAGCTGGCTCCGGAGCAGCTCCGCCCGGGCACGCGCCTTGATGCTCGACTCGGTCGCCTCGCTCAGCTCACGCTCCTGCGAGGCAAGCCTGCTGCGCCCCTCGAGCAGCTTGGCGTCGCGCACATGGTGCTCCACGGCGGCGTTTTCATAGAGCTCACG
>CAIWGR010000402.1 GCA_903912275.1 uncultured delta proteobacterium | reverse complement strand
ACCCGAAGTGTCGACCGTCGTGTCAGCCGTGGTGTCGGGGTCGACCGTCGTGTCAGCCGTGGTGTCGGGATCGACCGTCGTGTCAGCCGTGGTGTCGGGGTCGACCGTCGTGTCGGCGGTCGTGCCCGTGTCAGAGTCGGCCGTGTCGGTGCGGCCCGTGTCTGTGACGGTTCCACCACCACCACCACCGGCGCGCGCCGGGTCTTCCGATGCGCTGGAGCAGGCGACGAGCGAGACGAGCGAAAGGAGGAACAGGGGACGAAGAGAAGCGCTTTGCATGGTCGGCCTCAGTGGGCGGTGATGGAGAGGGAGAGTGCGTCTTCGCATGAGGCGCGTGTCGGCGATGTCGAGGGTGCAACGACGAGCGCATCGCACGGCTGCTCCGCTAGGCCAGAGCCCCCCGTTCGTCAACCGCTCGCACCGTTTGAGCCATCCCACTCTCCCTGCTAGGTGGCTCGTTCCCCGCGGTCATTCAAGCAGGTTCCATGCAGATCCCCAGACTCTTCTCGCTTCCCCTGCTCGCGCTGCTCGCGGCCTGTGGAGCACAGGCCGACCCCGCGCGCGGCAGAACCGGCAGTGGCAGCGACACAGGAACGACACAACCGGATAGCGGAAGCCTCGACACGGGTGTTGCAGACACCTCCCCGGACAGCTCGGAGGACACCACCGCGGACAGCTCGGAGGACACCACCCAGGACACAACTCCGGCAGGTCCGACCATCGAGATTGCAACCTGGAACACAGCCCGGTTCTTCGATCGGGTCTGCGACTCGGGCCGGTGCGACGCCGCGCAAAACGACTACGAAGAGCTGCCCTCTGCGGCACAGTTCCAATACAAGGCCTCGCAGTTGGCCACCGGCATCACCCGGCAGGATGCCGACATCATGCTGCTGCAGGAGGTGGAGTCGCAGGACTGCATCGATGCCCTCATTGCCGCTCTCCCCGCAGGTCGCTGGCCCGTCGCAGTGCTCGGCGAAATGGGACAGGACGCATCGGTCGACGTCGCGGTGTTGGCGA
This sequence comes from uncultured delta proteobacterium, assembly GCA_903912275.1. GTDB lineage: Bacteria > Myxococcota_A > Bradymonadia > REDH01 > REDH01 > CAIWGR01. The sequence continues at coordinate 2,544 of CAIWGR010000402.1, read as the reverse complement.
ACGGCGAACTCGTCAATGTCATCCGGCACCGCAACGTGCCGCTCCCACTTCCGGGCGGCGGATCCACGACCTTCACGCGCGAGTTCCTCGAGGTCGAACTCCTGATTCAGGGTCGGCCCGTCACCGTCTTCTCAGCCCACTTTCGCTCCAAGAGCAACGATGACCCTGCACGGCGCCTCGCGGAGGCGCGAGGCGCAGCCGCCATCGTCGCCGCGTCGGCGGCTGCATCTCCCGACTCGCTCGTCGTACTCGGCGGCGACCTCAACGACACCCCCGACTCGGAGCCGCTGCTCGCCCTCACCTCGCCGGGCATCCTCGTCCGCGTTGCAGCAGACATCGTTCCCAACGATTGGACCTACGCCTTCAATTCACAGCGTGACGCGATCGACCACCTGCTCATCGCAAACACCGCTTCGGGTGGCTACGTCGCAGGTTCAGCGACCGTGCTGCGCGATGCGACGGGCGGGCTCCTGACCTCCGATCACGCCTCGCTGCGGGCCAGTTTCTATCTGCCCTGACGGCCGCGTTACGGCAGCCGCCAACCAACGACCGCGCGCGACGAGAGACCCCAGGTATCACCGATCGGCGTCGCGGTAGGGTTCGTCGAAGCAACCGCGTAGACCGCCGACAGGTTGGCCTGCAGGTAGAGGTCGGAGGGAAGCTCAACGCGCACCGAGGGGCCCGCGAGGAACTTGGCGCCACCCTCTGCCTCGTCGTCGCCAAAGAGCCCTTCGAGGTCCTCCCCCGCAAGCTCTACGCCCACGCGAAGCGTGCGGGTTGCGCGAAGCGAACCAGCCAGCGCGACCATCACGTCGAGTTCGTCACGCTCCGGGTTGCCCACCGGCACCTCGAAGTTTCCGGAGGCGCTCCACGCCGCGGCGCCCTGCTCGCGTGAGGCCGCAACGCGCAACCGTGGGATGGTGTCGCCCCGGTAGTCTCTGGTGAGGCCAAGGCCAAGGTCGAGTGCAACACCAGCCTGTTCGGCCTCTGCCGCGCGGTACCGAGCCTCCGCAGAGAACTGCGAGGCGCCATCCTCGCTGAGTCGGCCGCCGAAGAGTTCGACCGCGAGGGCGTCGGTGGCCTGAACCCGAAGGCTTGCGCCCTGCTCGAGGCCCGGATGGGCAAAGTTGCGGGTTTCACGCGTGCCGTAGCCGGTCTCGAGTGCCACCGTGACCGCGCCTCGCTCACCGGCGCCGAAACGCTGGTAGGTGTAGGGCTGGGCGGCCTCCGTTGGCACAACCGCTGCGCTGGAGCCAGCAACCGCCTCAGCGCCGATGGCAGGCGCGGCGCCGCCCGCGGCGACGACCATGATGCATGCGCAGAAGCGGGAAGCCAAACTCACTTGGCAACCCGCAGCGACGGCACCTTCTCCACAGGAATCTCGCCCCGCATGACAGCGCGAATCTGTGCAGGGCTGAGCGGGTAGCCGCCGCGATGGGCAACCGGCTCGCCATGCTCCTCAGCATACTTGAGGTAGGCCTTCCAGTTCGCCTCGAAGGCGGTGAACTCCTCCTCGGCCTCCTCCTCACGCTCCTCCGCGAGGGCCTCGATGCGGTCGGTCGCAGCAGCACGGATGACGCCGGCCGGAAGCGGCCGCTCGCCGCGCTCGATGCGGGCCTGTGCCTCCGCGCGCGAGATCTTGCCCAGCTTCCAGAGCCGGTAGTTCTGCACGACGGTGCCGAGCTCCTCGTTGCGGTCGGGACCAGAGAAGTCCATCGCCATCGACTCTTCGACGCCGGGGGTCTTGAGGTCGAGGATCTTGTCCTCGGGGACGAGGCGGGGCTTGACGGTGTAGGTCGAGTAGTCGGGGACGCCCGTGAACATGTCCCACATGGGCGTTGCCATGGCGTCCGGCCGGCCCATCGGGGGTACACCGAGGATGCGGGTGATGGTCGCGAAGACGGACTGGAAGGAGTAGTTTACGAAGCTCACGTAGCCCCGCTTGGCCCAAGGGCTAATGACGAAGGCGAAGACGCGGTGCGAGTCCACATGGTCTTCGCAGCCCTGCGGATCGTCTTCCACAACGAAGATGGCCGTGTTCTTCCAGTAGGGGGACTGGGACAGACCCTCTGTGAGCCGACCGATGGCGAAGTCGTTGTCGGCAACCTGGGCCTCGGGCGTCGGGTTGCCCGGGGTCGTGCCGCCGGTGTGGTCGTTCGGCAGGAGCATGAAGGTGAAGGTGGCGAGCTGCCCCTGATCAATCTTGCGGATGACATACTCGGCGCGGTCCGTGTCGCGCACTCCCATGTTGAAGAAGAAGCCGCCGGGATAGGCGCGATCGGAGAAGGCAAAGGGCTGGCGATTGTCCTGAGCGCGGGCAAACATGCCGGTGATCTCACCGTAGACGCGGATGTCGATGCCGCGGTCCATCAGATGGGTGAAGAGGCTGCCGTTGGTGGGGGTGGTGGTCTCGGCGACCTGGTAGGCGTCGAACATGCCGCTGCGGTCCGACTCGACCCAGGCGCGCTCGACGAAGTCGTTCATGAAGCCGGCGGTAAGCGAGATGTGACCCATGTCCGAGTCTTCGACCTCGTCGTAGAAGTT
>CAIWGR010000401.1 GCA_903912275.1 uncultured delta proteobacterium | reverse complement strand
GCCCACGGCGTCTACCCGCCCGAGGCCGTCCCCAACCCCTTCGGCATCCTCCTCCTCACCGCCGGCATCGCCAAGCTGCTCGGCTCCGGCGGCAAAGAGTCCATCCATGTGGAACGCATCGACGCGGCCGGCGTGAGCCACACCGTTCCGCTGCCACTCTAGTCGATGGGACTGCTCGTCGGCCACGATCTCGGGACGCACGCCAACAAGGCGGTGCTGCTCGACGAGAGCGGCCGCATCTTGGCAAAGTCGGTCGAGCCCTACGGCATCCAGCTCAGTGGCCACGACCGCGCCGAACAGGACCCGGAAGTCTGGTGGCAGGCCGTCTGCCTCTGCACCCGGCGGCTGCTCGAACAGAGCGGTCGCGCAGGCAGCGAGGTCGACGCCGTCGGCTTCGCCGGGCAGATGCTCGCGCTCGTGCCGATGGACGCCGAGGGCCGCCCGACCCGACCGGCCATCTCCTGGCTCGACAGCCGGGCCGAGGTGCAGGCCGCACGGGTCATCCGCATGTTTGGAGGACGCACCATCGTCTCCATGTTGGCCGGCGCCATCCCCTCCGGCAAAGACCTCGTCTGCAAGATCGCCTGGCTCCGCGACGAGGAGCCCGAAGTCTTCGCCCGCACCGCCCTCTTCGGCGACGCCACGAGCTACCTCGTCACACGCGCCACCGGCACCTTGAGCATTGATGTGACCTGCGCCGCCGGCACCGGCATGCTCGACCCCAAGAGCCGCAGCTGGTCGTCGCTGCTCGCCTGGCTGAGCCGCTTCCCGCTCGCCAAGGCCGGCACCCCGCGCGAGTGCACCGAGCCCGTCGGAACCCTCACCCGCGAAGCCGCCGAGGCGCTCGGACTCTCCACCCGCGCCGTCGTCGTTGCCGGCCTCGCAGACATCCCCGCGGCTGCGCTCGGCTCCGGCTGCGTGTCGCCCAACGATGCCCACATCTACCTCGGAACCTCGGGCTGGCTTGGCATCACCACGGCGACGCCGGCCGCCTCACCCGAGCATGGCATCGCCGCGCTCCCCTGGACCGTGCCCGGCACCTCGCTCACCATCGCAGAGATGGAGAACGCCGGCTCCTGCCTCGACTGGGCGATGCGCCAGGTGCTCTTCCGCGAGGCGCCGCAGACGCCCGAGACCTACCGCGCCTTCGAGGCGCTCGCGGCAACCTCCGAACCCGGCGCCAACGACCTCTTCTTCCTGCCCTGGCTCTACGGCGAGCGGTCGCCCTTCCCCAACGAGCGGCTCCGCGGCGGCTGGCTCGGCGCGAGCCTCACGACCCGCTCTGCCGACCTCGCCCGCTCGGTCTTCGAGGGGGTCTCCTACAACCTCGCCTGGTCGCTGCAGGCCATGGCGGAGCGCGGCGTTCGCCCCACCTCGCTGGCCGCGCTCGGCGGAGGCGCACTGAGCGACCTCTGGCTGCAGAGCATGGCCGATGCCTCGGGGCTGCCGGTGCTCCGCCTCGCCGAGCCGCGCACGGCCGGCGCTGTGGGCGCGGCGCTCTGTGCCGGCGTGGGCGCGGGGAAGGTTGCCTCGCTCGGCGCCATCAAGGAGCTGGTGCAGTGGGAGCGCAGGTTCGAACCCGATGCGGCGGCCCATGCAGTGCACCGAGCGCGGCTGCCACGCTTTGCCCGGCTCGCCGGCTGGATGGGACCCTAGTTCGGCTGGCAGATGGTCCGGAGCTCAAGGCTCGGGAATGAACTGATGAAGCCAAGCGAGTAACCGGGCTGGCAGGACTGCGCATTGCAGGAGCCATAGGCCGAACCGGTCCATCGCTGGGAGGCGGTGACCACG
>CAIWGR010000400.1 GCA_903912275.1 uncultured delta proteobacterium | reverse complement strand
GTGTCCTTCCCATGCGACGCTCTGGCGTCGCAACCTCCATTTGAAAAGTGAGTAGCAGCCATGACCAGCACGACGCTTCGTATTTCTCTTGCCATGGGCCTCCTTTCGGCGCTCGCTGCCTGCGGCGACGACAAGGAGAGCAAGACCACCGTCACGGGTGACACGAGCACCGAGGACAGCGGTTCGGGCAGCGGTACCGAGGACACGGGCGCTGGCAGCGGCACCGAGGACACCGGTACGGCCGACACCGGTACCGAGGACACGGGCGTGACCGACACTGGCACCGAGGACACCACCGTTGGCCCCACGACCGACCTCTGCTTGAACGACGCCGACCGCGCCGTCCTCGCCGGCGACGGTTCTGCGACGGTAACGGATGCGGCGCAGGGCTGCGGCCTTGGCTGTCTTGGCGATGCCGACCCGGGCGCCTGTGCTGGCGCCTGCGTGGCGACCCAGACCGGCCTGAGCAACGAGTGCGCCGGCTGCTACGCGGGCGTGGTTGTCTGCTCCATCACCAACTGCCTCGCCCCCTGCGCGGCCGACCCCGACTCGCGCGCCTGTGGCGACTGCCAGGCTGCCAACTGCATCGACGACTTCCGCGCCTGCACGGGTATCGATTCGACCGGTTCGGGCAGCGGCTCGGGTTCGGGCAGCGGCTCGGGTTCGGGCAGCGGCTCGGGTTCGGGCAGCGGCTCGGGCACTGGCCCGGCCTGCGGCGATGGCGCGGTCGACACCGCTGAGGCCTGCGACGACGGCAATGTGAATGACGGCGACGGCTGCAGCAGCCTCTGCACCATCTGCACCGACGACGCCGGTGAGACCGACAGCCTCCTCAACGCCCGTAACATCGAGCCCACCTCCTGCTTGACCGCGCCCCTCGTGCTGAGCGGCCTCGTCGCGCAGTCGGGCAACGCCGACTTCTTCACCTTCGTCGCTGGCGCCGGCACCTCGCTCGTCTCGTCGCTTCAGTCCGATGCCGAGGGCGTCTCCTTCGACCTCCTCGATTCGGCTGGTGGCATCCTTCAGGCTGGCGTCGCCTCCGGCACCACGCCCGGCCTCGTCGAGCTCAACTTCATCCCCTCGGGCATCGTTGGCGGCTCGTTCATCCTGCGCGCCAATGCCGAGGCTGCCGCCGAGTGCATCGCCTACAGCATCAGCGTCTGCACCAACCAGGGCTAAACCCCTGCTGAACGGCCCGCGCGGTCGTGTCAGATGACCGGCGCTGCCGGTCGATAACGAGGGCCCGCTGCGAAGCGGGTTCTTTCGTTTTTGCCCCGCTCGACGACCTAGGAGGGTTGCTCGGGATCCCAGCTCTCGAGCAGCTCGCGCTCATGCCAGCGGAAGCGCAGCCAGCCGGTGTTGCCGGCGTACCGGCTGATACCGAGCAGTGCGCCTACTACGCGGAGCACGCCGCCGTGGGCGACCACAACGTGCTCTCCTGCCGGCAGGCTATCAAAGAAGGCGAACACGCGGCGCTGGAAGACCGCGATCGACTCGCCGCCCGGTGACTGAAAGTCGCCGAACTTCAGGAGCGGCGCGAGATACTCCGACGGGATGCGATCGAAGGTGAGGCCGTCGAGCTCGCCGAAGTCCATCTCGCGGATGGCAGCGTCCTGCACGGGCTCACCGAAGGCGATGCGCGCCGTATGCACTGCGCGGGTAAGGTCGGAGGACCAGAGGCTCTCGGGCTTGAGGTTTCCGAGCGCGTCACGGAGCGCCTCGGCCTGACGCAGGCCGCGCTCGGAGAGCGGCAGGTCGAGCCAGCCTACGAGCTTCTTCTCGCGGTTGCCTTCGCTCTCAGCGTGACGGACGAGCCGAACGATTACGGACATGCCACGGACTCGATGGGCGCATCCAACACGAGTGTTCCGAAGAGGGAGTGGCTCGAGGTGTTGTGGACAAGGACCTGCACGATGGAGCCCTGCTTGAGCTCGTGCGGCGAGGAGAAAAGGGTTGCCTTGAAATCGCGGGCGCGGCCGAAGTACTGGTCGGGCGCGCGGCGGGAGGGGCCATCGACGAGCACCTCTACGGTGCGTCCGCGCTGGCGGGCGAAGCGCTCGCCGCTGATCCGTTCCTGCAGCGCGATGATCTCGATGAGCCGCTGCTTCTTGGTTGCTTCGGCGATGGAGTCGGGGATCTTCTTGCTGGCGTAGGTACCTTCGCGCTCGGAGTAGGC
>CAIWGR010000399.1 GCA_903912275.1 uncultured delta proteobacterium | reverse complement strand
CCACGCCCGGAACGACGCTCTCGACGTGGCCGCCGAAGACGCTGCCGGCCCTGCGGAAGCCGCGGAAGGCCTCCTGGATGTCGAAGTATCCGAAGGCTGCGAGCGTCGCATAGACGCCGGGCGAGATGTGGCCGTGGCTGACGACGAGGCGATCGCGGTCGGCATGGTGGGGCGCGGCGGGATCGAGCGCGGCGGCCGCGTAGAGGACGAGGAGCGCATCGAGCGAAGAGAGGCTGCCTCCGGGATGGCCCGAGGCGGAGAGCGAGACCAGGCGAACGATGTCTGCTGCGGCACTGCGGCGGAGCTCCGCAAGATGGGCAGACTGGTCCACTGACAACGACGGGGTTTCGAATCCTTGTCTCATGATCGGCTCAGGGTGCGGGGCGCGGCGCGCGTCAGGGTTCGGGGAGGTGCTCGAGCCGGGGAATGACGTCCCGGTTGAAGAGTTCGGTGTCGCCGCGGCGCCAGCTGATGGCCTCGGCAAGACAGACGGCGAGCTCGCCGTCGAGGCGTCGGAGGTCGACGCCCAGATGGCCGGGCACGAAGCCGGCGAGGATGGCGCGGCTGCGTTCGACCATGGCGACCATGGCGCTCGATTCGCCGCCCTTGTGCCAGATGCGGTGGAAGCCGCCCGAGAGCTGCGAGAGCGCCTCAAGGAAGTCGCGATCGCGGCCCTGGTTGGCCTCCGCGAGCGCATGGAAGGCCACGACGGCCTCTTCAAACTGCCAGCGGTTGAAGAGTTTCACCGCCCGTTTGAGGTCCTGGGGAGCTGCTGGCATCTGGAGGCAGACCTAGGAGAGAGGGGCCCGCGAGGCGGGTGCCAGTCGAGCACTACCGGTGCAGTCTCAGGCGGCCCTTGGCTAGCCGCATCGAGGCCTCGATGCAACCGCAGAGGTGGTTCATCGCGCGTTCGCAGAAGGCGGTTGCGAGAGACCGAAGTGAGGATTTGCGTGGCCGCGCCAACCCCTCTAGATTGCGGTTGGACTTCGGCAGGTTTTCGCCATGCAGCCAGCACCACAATCGTCGCTTTTCTTGCCGGATGGCGACCTCGACCTCGGGCTGTTTGACGACCGAGGTCGGCTGCTCCTCGAAGGCTGCCTGCGGGCGCTCCGGGCGATGGATCGGCCGAGCTTTCTGCCGGTCGACCTGCTGCTGGTGATGGTGCAGGCCGGCGACGAAGGGACGCAGCGGTCGCTGGCGCGGGCCATCCGAGGGACGGACGATGCGGAAGACCTGCTCGCCTCGCTCGAACTCCTGGCGCGGCGGGTCGAGCGCAAGAGCAGCGGGCAGCCGCGGCTTCACGTCCAGCAGCTCTCGCTGGGCTTCTTGGGCATCCTGGAGGACGCACGCACCTGGGCGCTGGAGGCCGGCCGAACCAAGATTGGCCACGACGACATCTCACGGGCGCTCAAGTGGCGTATCGAACTGCAGGAGAGCGCCTCGGTGCGCTGGGCCATCAAGCAGCTCGCGCAGCCCGGCGGTGACTACCTCTTTTCGGCAGACGGCTCGCTCCGATACGCGGCCTTCACCTCGGAGTTCGCCAAGATCTTCCAATCGGCGACGGAGCTGGCCTGTCAGGCCGGCATCGCCTTTGTGGGCACGCCGCAGCTCATGGCCGCGCTCTGCGCCACCCGGGTTGGTCTGCTCGTACGGAGCTGCACCGCAGCCGGACTCGATCCGAAGCGGCTTTCCGAGGAGCTGCTCCGCATTGTCGGGACCCGGCTGCCGCAGCCGCCCCACTTCGTGCTCACGCGCCGTTCGCTGACCCCTCGCCTGGTGCGGATGCTCGCAGGCGCGGCCGACCTCGCCGAGCGGAAAGGACACCCGATCGGCGAGGCGGAGCTGCTGGAGGCCTTCCTGTCGGATGGCGGCTCCAGCCTCGATCTCGTCAAGAGCCTCGGCCTCGAACCGCACCTGCGGGCCGCCATCGGCGATGGCCGCGTGATGACCCGCGAGGTCTCCGACCCGCTGAGCAGCCTGACGGTCAAAGATCGACCCGACGACTTCCCATCGAGCGACACGCCGACACTCGACCTCGTCGGCCGCGACCTCTCGGCAGAGGCCGCCGCCGGACGGCTGCCCAAGGTACAGGGGCGCGACCAGGAGCTGCAGCGCATCATCAACGTGCTCCTCCGCTCCGAGCAGCGAAACCCGCTGCTGACGGGCGAGGCGGGCGTGGGCAAAACGGCGCTGGCCGCCGCACTCGCGCAGCGGATCCACGAGGGCTCCGTGCCCGCCGCCCTGCTCCACCTCCGGGTCATCGAGCTCAATGGTGCCAGCCTCATCGGCGGCACCTCCTACCGCGGCGAGCTCGAGGCGCGCATCAAGGCGCTGCTCAGCGAAGCAGAGCAGGACGTCATCCTGTTCATCGACGAGGCCCACGCGGTCTTCGCGCCCCGGTCGGGCGCAGGCCAACCGGCCGAGGTACCGAACCACTTCAAGGCGGCGCTGGCGTCCGGCAAAATCGCGGTCGTCGCTGCCACCACGGAGATGGAATACCACCGCTGGATCGAGCAGGATCCAGCCCTCCGGCGGCGCTTCGAGCGCATCGAGATCCCCGAACTCTCGGCCGGCGTCTCCCGCGACATCCTCCGCCAGCTCGCCCCGACCTTCGAGCGCACCTACCAGGTGCCCGTGAGCCCCGACGCAGTCGACGCGGCCATCGAACTCTCCATGCGGTTCATGCCCGAGCAGTCGCTGCCCGACAAGGCCAAGAAACTGCTCATGGATGCCACGATCGCGGTCGCCTCGGAGATCGCTGCCGCTTCGGGCAGCCAGCCCTCGACCCGTGACAGCGACGAAGAGGTGACCCTGCACACGGGCATCCTCGGCAGGCATGGCGACACCCCCATGAAGCGGGTGGTGACGCGGCTCGATGTCGCCAGGCAGGTTACGCAGAAGACGGGTGTCCCCTTTGAGCGGGTCTCACGCGCTGCAGCGCAGTGGTGGACCGGCGTCGAAGAGCGGCTCGGAAGCTACCTCGTGGGCCAGAGCGATGCGGTGCGGAAGACGGCGCGCTACCTGGTTGCCGGTCGGCTCCGCGCTGCTTCGCGCAACCGGCCCCAGGCGGTGATGCTCTTCGCCGGTCCTGCAGGCGTGGGCAAAACAGACCTCGCGCGCGGCCTCGCCATCGAGGTCTTCGGCAGCAGCCGGGCGCTCATCCGGCTCGAGCTCGGAGACTACGCAGAGGTGCACTCGCTCTCGCGCCTGGTCGGTTCACCGCCGGGCTATGTGGGCTACCAGGACGAAGACGCGCTCGTCTCACCGCTTCGCAGGCGGCCGAGCTCCGTGGTGCTTCTCAAAGACTTCCACCTCGCCCACCCACGGGTCCAAGACCGGCTCATCCGCCTCATGTCGGACGGCGAGATCAGCGACACCCGCGGCCTCCGCGCCGACGCCAGCCACGCCATCTTCGTGCTGACGGTGGAGACCGAGCTCAAGGGCGGGAGCAACATCGGCTTCGGCTCTTCGCGCGAGGGTGAGGCGGGAGCGGTGCTCCGTGCGATCGACCCGGCGCTCGCCACACGCCTGCGACCCCTCTCCTTCGAGACCGTCACCTTCCGTGGCGCCGACGAGGCCGACAGCACGCTCATGAGCGAGCTGTTCGAGGCGCGGCTCACCGCCTTCGAAGCTGCCGTCCGCGACGAGTATGGCGAGCCGCTCGGCCTGGACGAGGAGCTGCTTGAGCAGGTGCGGGTCAGCGTCGCGTCGCTGCGCGATGCCCGAGAGCTGGAGGCCTTCTTCGGCCGCGAGATCGTCGACCGGGTGACCTCCCGCTTGCTCGACGCCGCCGAGGCGCCCAAGGTGGCCTTCCCCTCCGAAGAGGCGATCATCTCGCGCATCATCACGCCGGCGGAATGACCCGGGCGTAGTGACGCAGACCCGCGCTAGAACGAGGGGTCGTCGTTGGTGATGTAGTAGCCGCTCGCGGCGCCCGGCGGATGGATGGCGTTGACGACGCAGCCCGTGGTCACGCCGGCGGCATCCACGGTGGCCGTGACGTCGGCAACGCGCCACATGCCGCCCACGCTGATGGAGCCGCGCGTGCCTCGGAACCCCGTGATGGTGTCGGGTG
>CAIWGR010000398.1 GCA_903912275.1 uncultured delta proteobacterium | reverse complement strand
GTCCCGTCTGGAGGCTGAGCACGAGGCGGAGGTCGAAGCAGAGCCTGAGCCCGAGTCTCCGATGGTCTATGCGGAGGCGCAGCGCTGGCTGCTTGCTGGTCCTGCCGGCTCCGGCCGCACGGCGCTGCTGGGCAGCGTGGCGCGGGCCTGTTCGCTCTTCCCGACCGACGAGGTGGAGCTGGACCTCCGCGCGGAGAACGAGGCCGCAGCGGCGACCTTCGGCGAAGCCACGCGCCGCTTCATGGGCGAACTCCGCGACGATGCGCCTGACGGGTCGCAGCTCACCTTTTCGCTCGGCGTTCGTCGCCGCGGTGCACGGCGCTCGAAGGGTCCCGCGGCGGTGACGGTCGAGCAGGTTCGAGGGTGGGAGTTTCCTGCGCCGCTGTCTCGGAAGCGCGACCCGAAGAAGGTGCCGCAGAGCGAGGTGTTGGTGTTGGTCGTTCCGCCGCGCGAACTGTCGCATGCCGGTGGCGGCGATGGCGGCAGGGTACGGTCGGTTGCGGCGGAGCTCGACGACGGACTGGCCTCCCTGGCCGGGATGCGGAGGCCGCTTCCGGCGGCTGGCGGACAGGGCTGGTTGGGCCGACTGACGTCGCGGAAGGTCTCCAGCGCTCCGCGCAAGGTCTTGCCCTTCGCGCGGGTGCTGGTGCTGGTCTCGATGGTGGACCGCGTGGCGAGTGACCTGCTGACGCGCGGCGCTGCGGCTGCTGCGATGGGGCTTTCTGCCGATGAACCGCTGGTTGCGCGCGAGGTGGTCGAGGGCATGACGCCTCTCGCTGCGGCGCGCCACTATGTAGGCGACGGCTATCTGGTGGCGCTGCTGGGGCAGGTTGCACCCGATTGCAAGGTGGCCGTCGGGCTTGTGAGCAGCAGCGGCTTCCGACCCTCCGGGGATGCGCTCCTCGACGGCCGCGGCCGCTTTACGACGCCAGGCAGCGGGCTCCGCTTTGAGCAGGATGCAGCGGCGCAGACGGCCGTGCTGCGCGAGTGGGCCCCCTGGGGCGTCCGCGCGGCGCTCGTCTTTGCGGCGACCGGAGAGGTGCTCGAAGAAGAGCCGCTCACATTGATTTCCATGGACCAGTTCGACCCGAGAGACTCGGGTGGTGAGTAACGCATGAGCAGCGAAGAGACAGGGTTTCGGGCCCCCGTTGAGCCCCCATTCCGCAAGGGTCGCTACCGCCCCACGCGCAGGCTCTACAAGTTGGCGGAGTTCTTTGGACTCAACATCCACGGCGATGCGACCGACCAGAATGTTGAAATCGAGCTCGGCCGCGCCGGCCTCTTGCTCGTTGTCATCTCGTTGTTCGACTGGCTCGCCTGGTTCCTGCTCATCAACACGATGGTGCAGTCGGGCGTGAAGCTGTCGCTCTGGACCCCCTTCTGCCTCTTCATGGCGACGGTCTTCACGACGGCGACGGTGGTCTTCGAGATTCGCATCATGACGATGCCCAAGGCCTCCATCAAGGCGAACTACGGCACCTACATCTCGCGCGTGGCGCTCATCTTCGTGGCGGCCTTGGCGACGAGCCAGCCCATGGAGCTGGCCTTCTTCGACGGCCCTATTCAGCAGCGGGCACATGAGGAGAGCGTCATCCGTTTCGCGCTCGATGTGGACCAGCGGATTCGCAACGACGAGGCCGATCTGATGGACAAGCGGCGGCGCGCCGACAGCGCAAAGGCGCGGGCCGTGGCAGCCGCCTTTGGAGCCACTGAGGCCGCCGAAGGCTCGGGCTCGGGCGAGGCGAAGCCGGGGAAGGTCTCGGCCGGTTCGCGTGGCGGACTGGCGCTGGCAAAGCAGGAGTCGTTCGAAGAGCAGCGGCTGCAGGCAGAGCGTGATGTGAAGCGGGCCGAGGCGCTGAAGGTCGCGGCAGGCGAGCACCAGGGATGTCCGCTGGTGCGTCCTTCCTGCGGCGGCAAGATGCCGCGGAGCCGGGCAGCGGCGCAGGCCATCGGCGACTCATGCGCCCGCACCTACGCAGCCTATGCCAATTCGAAGGGCCGCGACGGCGCCGAAGACAAGCTGGTCGAAGAGCTCCACAGCAGCTGGAAGGCCTACGCCGAGTCTGTCTGCGAAGAGAAGGGCTCTGCGCGTTACGATGCAGGACAGTGCTCCGCGGTCGCCGACATCCTAGAGCGGAGCGGCGAAGCTGGCTCGTTGCGGAGCGGGAGCTGCAGCAAGTCGGCCTACGCGTCGCTCGTGTCGGACGCGGCGAAGGTGGCCGATGCAG
>CAIWGR010000397.1 GCA_903912275.1 uncultured delta proteobacterium | reverse complement strand
CATCGGCGTGACCGACTTCCTCCTCCGCCGCCGGCGGTTGCCCCGCTTCTTCCGCTTGCGCGCCGTATCGTGCGCCTGCCCGTCGTTCATCACCACCGCATGGCCCGCCAGCGGGAGCGACCGCTCCAACATCGCCAGCCGCTCGCGCGACGCGGGGCTGAGCACCGTCATCCCCCAGCGCGCCACCAGCTGGCCCTTGTCGCTGGTCTCGATCAGCGGAACCATCTCGCCCGCCGCGACCATCTCTACCGCCAGCTTCGCCGCCATCGCCCAGATGCGCACCGAGTCCGACACCTTGCGCTGCGCCGCCTCTGCCAGGTCCATGCGAACCAGCGTCCGGATGGTCTCATACATGGGCAGCCGGATGCCCCAGATCTCCGCGATCTCCCAGTCTTCCGTCTTGTTCCGCTGCGGCGTCGGGATGACCAGATCGGCCTTCTCGGGACGCTGCTGCGACTTGCCCCGACGCAATAGCCGAAGCGCCGACATCGCACGGCGCGCCTGCTCCTCGCCCCGAGGCGGCATGCACCAGAACATCAGTCGCCCCGTATGCGAACCTTCGTATCGGGGAATGAAGGTCGCCTGCAGCGACCGCAGATCAGCACTAGACATCCCACCTCGCATCACGCTTCGCGCCGGTCATTGCCGTGCGTCGCCGAATTCGTACCACATAGGCCTCCAACCAGGCCGTCGTATCGACGCCCGCGCGGAGTACCGCCACACCGTCGCTGCTGACCTCCAGCACCGCCGGCCCAAGCACATGATCGCGGCGCACCGCAGCGGCCTCCTCGGGCCCCGCCAGCCGCACCCAGGCCGAGGCTGCACGCACCGTCACAGAGCCCTCCGGCAGCACCGGCGCCCGACGGAACTCCGGCTCCGCCGCCTGCGCCAACCGAAAGACCATCTGCGGAGCCTGCTGAAAGTGCATCTGCGGAGCATCGAACACCTCCGCACCCCGCCGCGCGCGGCGCAGCACCGGCGTCTGCACGGGCGCAGATGCCGGCGCCTCCGAGAAGAAGGCAAAGATGGGCGCCTCGGCACTCCGCTCCGACGAAGACTCCAAACGGCGCGGCGCGCTCCGCTCCGATGAGGGCTCCGAGCGACGCGGCGACCGACGCGCCACAGGCGAGGCAGCCGCCGGCAGCCGCTCCAGTACCGCCCCAATCTGTGCCACCAACTCGAGCGGCACCACCAGGCGGCCAGCGCCATCCTTGGGCGTCAGCGCCACGCGGAACACCAGCCCCTGCTCCCCCGCAGCACCCTCCGCCAGCGTGACCACCGGCAGCGGCGCCTCTGCAGGATTCCGGACCTTTGACGCGGGCAGCGGCGCCGCTTCGAGCGCCTCCTGAAGCAGCGCCCGATCGGCCGGCCGAAGCCGCGCCACCCGCGCCTCCAGCTCCTCAGGTGCCCGCAGCCGCGCGGCCGCGTCGAGCACCCACTCCACCTGCGTCGCACGCGGCCCAACCTCCAGGCTCCGGCCCAGCGCATGCGAAGCCTCCGCAGAGAGCCGTGCCAGCAGGGTCAGCAGAGAGCCACGCTCGCCGGGCAGGTTGGGCGCCAGCGCCACTGCCAGCTCCTCCTGCACCTCGTAGCCAGACGGCGATGCCCAGAGCAGGCCGAGCTCGACAAAGGTCAGCGGATCCGCCAGCTCCTCCTCGTCCATCACCTCCAGCGGCGACGCGCAGATGCGCACCAGATCCCGCTGCAACTTCTGCGTCGCGCAGGCCTCCAGCACCCGGGTCGCAACCCGCAGCGAACGCATCCCTTCGGCAAGCGAACGCACCTCCGCGGAGGGCGCCTCCAGCCGCGAAGCGAGCGCCGCAAGCGCGGTCGGCGAGAGCCGCTGAAGCAGCGCTAGTGCACGCATGCAGCACTCCTACCCATGCACCACCTCAACGCCAGACAGCACCTCGCCCAGGAGCGCCTCCAACTCGTCCACAGCCACCTCCGCCGGAACGACGAATCGGCGCTGGTCGAGCCGCTGCGACAGATAGCCCGCCAGCCGCGGCTCCTGCGCCATCCGCTCTGCAAGCGGCCGCGTCGTCACCGTCACCACCGCGCTCACCGCGCCGTGCGCGGGGAACTCAAACGGCGATACCCGCTCCACCACGGCCCGCTTGGCACGCGCGGGCCGCTTGCCCACCGCCAACGCCACCTCCCGCGCCACAACCTCGAGCTGGCCGTCGCGCGTCGACAAGACAAACTTCGCGCCACCAACGAACGGCTCCACCGAGACGCCCGTCAGCTCCCGAACCGGCAACGGCAGCCGCTTCTGCGTCACCGCACCCAGCTCCTCCATCCCCGCCGTCGGCGCAGCGAGCAGCCAGTCATGCAGCGACAGCACCAGCTCCACTCGACGGCTCCGCTGCGGCAGCTCGGCCGCGCGCGCCAGCCGGCGCAGCGACCCTTCGTCACACCGCGACAGCAGCGTCAGCGACCAGCCACGCTCCACCTCCGCGCGACCCTGCTCCAGCACCACCAGCTCCGCGGGCAGCGACAGGCCAGCGGCCATCTCCACCAGCAGACTCCGAGCCGCCAGCCAGCTCGCCATCTCCTCCATCCCCGGCTCCGCCAACATCGGAACACAACCCTCCTCCAGCAGCCGCACATAGAGCGGCGCAGCGCCATCGGCGCAGACCCGCTCAAAAAGCTGGTCGCGGACAGCAGCCGAAAAGAGAGACTCGGCCATGACGCGCGGTGAGCCGCTAGGCACACCCCAGCGCAAGGCACTGAGCTCTCTCATCGCCGCTGAAAGGCTGGAGAGGTGCTCGATGATTCGCATGCAGTGAAGAAGAGATTGCTCGATCGGTTTTCGGACGAGTCACCCCCGGGCCGACTCACTCCGTCTTGAGGACCCCAGCCCGCCTCCGGATAACCCATCGGCGGCCCGAAAGCCCAACAACGCTGCCATTTGCACCAACGAGAGGCCTTGTCAACGGACTTTGCGCCCTACGAGGCCTCGCCGCTCCCAGCCAAGTGCGTCCGGTAGAGCTTCGCGTAGGCCCCGTTGTCGTCCAAGAGCTGCTCGTGGCGACCACGCTCCAGCACCGCGCCATGGCCGAGCACGAGAATCTCGTCGGCCTCACGGATGGTGCTGAGCCGGTGCGCGATCGCAATCGTGGTGCGGCCCCGCGTGAGGTTCCGCAGCGCCTCCTGAATGACCATCTCGGTGCTCGTATCGACGTTCGCCGTCGCCTCATCCAGGATGAGCACAGGCGGATTTCCGACCAGCGCCCGCGCGAAGCTCAGCAGCTGCCGCTCGCCCGTCGAAAGCGTCCGGCCGCCCTCATCCAGCGACCCGTCGAGGCCACCCAAACGCTCCACAATCCCGCGCGCAGAGACAGCCTCCACACACTTCCAGACCGTCGCATCATCCACCGCTCGACCGAGCGTGATGTTGTCGCGCACGCTTCCTGCAAAGACCACCACATCCTGCGGTACAATCGCGATGGAGCTCCGCAGTGCGTTCAGCCGGTATTGGCGCACATCCACGCCATCCACCAGCACCTCGCCGGCGCTCACATCGTAGAAGCGGGAGATGAGGTGGGCCACGGTCGACTTGCCAGCGCCCGTGTCGCCCACCAGCGCCACCATCTGCCCAACCTGCGCGGTGAAGGTGATGCCCTTGAGCACCTCCTCTTCGCGTCCCGCATACCGGAACCGCACCGCCTCAAAGCGAACCTCGCCGCGGCTCGGCGCCACCGTCACGGCACCCTCCGCAGGGCCGTCGTTCATGCCGACCTTCTCATCCAGAATCTCCATGATCCGCTCACCCGAGGTCAGCGACTGCTGCACCAGGTTGAACTTCTCCGTCAGATTCCGGATGGGCACCCAGAGGCGCGAGGTATACTGGATGAAGGTGAGCAGAACGCCCACCGTGATGATGCCCTCCGACACCCGCTGGTAGCCGAGCCAGAGCACCGCCGCCGTCGCGAGCGAGCTCGTCAGCATCATCGCCGGCCGAACCCAGGCCCAGGGCCGGACCATGCCCACCTGCGCAGTCTGATGCGCCTCGGTCAGCGAGCGGTACTCCGCAGCGCGCCGCGGCTCCCGCCGGTAGAGCTGGTTCTCCCGCATGCCCGCCAGGTTCTCTGCAAGCCACCCGTTCATCCGCGACACCACCGCCGAGTTCGCGCGGAGCGCAGGACGAACCATGCGCTGGTAGAGGCGCGAAATCAGCACCAGCGCCGGCACCACGAGGAGCAGCATCGTGCCGAGCAGCGGGTCGATCGTGAACATCACGCTGTAGAGCACCAGCACAAAGAGGATGTCCCGCATCCCCTGCGCGAAGGCATCTGAGAACAGCTCCGAGAGCGACGCCACATCGAAGGTGGTCCGGTTCACCAGGCGGCCCACCGGGTTCTTGTGAAAGAAGCCCATGTCCATCGCAGTGATGTGGGCGAAGATGTCGACCCGGAGGTCGTGCAGGATCAGCTGGCTCAGCTTCTGCACCCAGTAGGAGGTGGCCACCGCCACACCGAACCGGAGCAGCCAGAAGAGCAGCGACATCACACCGAAGTAGGTGATGAGCGCAGCCGTATCGGTCGGCACCCGATCCACCGCCGAGAGCGCCACCTCGCCGATGGCGTCGAGCAGGTGGTCGAAGGCGCGCGGCGTGCGGCCCGTGACGCCCGAGGCTCGGTCCATCGCCAGCCCCACAATGTAGGGCGGCACGGTCATCGCCAGCGCCTCGGCCACCGCCATGAAGACGCAGACCGCCGCCAGCAGCCGGTGCGGGCGCAGGTAGCCGAGCAGCCGTTTGAGCAGCTGCAGATCGCGGCCCGCAACCTCCACCTTCTCCTCTGCCAGCATGTGGGCAAGCACAGGGTCGCGAGAGACCGCGATGGCCTCCGCTTCGAGCTTCGAGACTGCCGGCTTCTGCGCGCTCATTCCGACACCGCCTCTTTCGTCTGCTCATGCGCAATCTCGGCGTAGTGTCCGCCCTGCGCCAGCAGCGCCGCGTGGGTGCCACGCTCGATGACCCTGCCCGCCTCCAGCACGAGGATTTCGTCGCACTGCTCGAGCGCCCGCACCCGGTGCGAAATGATGATGCCAGAGCGACCCTCGAAGACGGTCCGGAGCTGCTCCAGGATGCGGGCCTCGGTCCGCGCATCGACCGCGCTCAGGCAGTCGTCCAGCACCAGCATGCGCGGGTCAGCACCGATGGCGCGCGCAATTGCCAGCCGCTGCCGCTGCCCGCCCGAGAGGTTCACGCCCCGCTCGCCGAGCAGCGTGCCGTAGCGCTTCGGAAGCTCCTCAATCTCCTCTGCGAGCGAGGCCAGCCCGGCCAGCCGCGCAGCCTCCGCGGAGCGGGAATCGGAGCCGCCAGCGCTCTCTGCGTCGATCCCCATCAGCAGGTTGTTCTCGATGGTATCGCTGAACAGAAAGGTGTCTTGCGGCGCGACCACAATCGACCGCCGGAGCGACGACAGCGTATAGTCCCGCACGTCGCGACCATTCACAAAGATGGTGCCGGCTGGCGGCTCGTAGATGCGGGTCAGCAGCATCGCCAGCGTGCTCTTTCCGGAGCCCACGCGACCCGTGACGCCGAGCAGCTTGCCGGGGGCCAGCACGAAGCTCACGCCGTCGAGCGCGGCGGCCTGTTCGGGAGCCGCAACAGCGACCTCCCGCTCCTCGGTTCCGATCTCTGCCGCGCCGCGTGCTGCATACCCAAAGGTCAGCCCGCGCACCTCGACCGCGACCGTGCCGTCGAGCGCGATGGCGCCCTCTCTGTCTGCCACATCGGGCTGCTCCGCCATCACCTTGTCGAGCCGCTTCAGCGACGCCCTGCCGCGCTGCCAGAGCGATACCGCCCAGCCAAACCCAACCATCGGCCCGCTCAGGAAGTTGATGAGGAAGAGGAAGGCCGTGAAGCTGCCCAGGCTCATCTCGCCGCGCACGACGGAGGGGCCGCCGACGGCCAGCACGATGGAGGTCGAAGAGCCGAGGAAGAAGTCGAGCGCAGGGTCAAAGACGGAGCGCACGCGGCCCAGGTCGAGCGACTTGCCATAGTGGCGGAAGGAGGCCAGCCGGAACCGCTCCCGGTCGTAGCCCTCCCGCGCATATCCCTGCAGAATCCGGATGCCCGCGTAGCTCTCGCGAACCTGCTCGGTCAGCCGGCCGATGTCGTTCTGAACCGCCTCGCTCCGCTGGTACTCCGCATGCGAAAGCTTGTTCGTCACGATGGCGATCAGCGGCATCGGGATGAGCGCCAGCAGCGCCAGCTTCCACGAAAGCGCGAACATCACCACGATGACCAGGCTCACCAGCATCAGCGTATCGACGCCCACCAAGATGCCCGGCCCGAGCATCATCCGCACCGCGATGATGTCGTTGGTCTGAAGCGCCATCAGGTCGCCCGACTTCGACCGGTCGAAGAAGCCGCGCGAGAGCGAAAGCAGTCGGCCTACCAGTTCGTTCCGCACCCGCTGCCCCACCCGGTGCGACGGGATCGAGGTCATCACCAGCATCGGGTAGCGGGCGATGTTTGCGGTGAGCTGCAGCCCGAAGAAGCAGGCGATCGCCGTCTCCAAATTGAACTGCCCCGGCGTAAGCCCCACATACCCCATGATCGCAGGCAGTTTCGGGGGCGCGCCACCCAGCGACGAGGCCATCAGGTCGACCGCGACCGCCAGAAAAAGCGGCGCCATCACGTCCGAGAAGTTCACCACCCAGAGCGCCAAGAGACCGAGCCCGTAGTTGGCCCGCTCCCCCTTCAACAGCCGCACGACCCGCGGAACATCACTCCAGAACGACATGTACCCTCGCTTGCGGCCGTGGGGTTAGTGCTGGCACCCCCGCCGGTCAACCAACCTGGACCACCGCCACACCGTTGACGCTCGCGCAGCCAGATGCGAGGGAACCGCCTCCACGGTGACCTCCAGAGAAGGCCCTCCGAACCATGGCTGCAAACCCGCCCGGACTCTCCATCATCTTCCTCATGTTCAACGAGGAGGGCTCCATCGCGGCGGTGCTCGACGAGGCCATCGCCTTCGCCGACCGCACCCTCCCCGACTGTGAACTGCTCGTCATTGACGACGGAAGCACCGACGGCAGCGCGGCCATCGTCGCCTCCTTTGCCGCCCGCGACCCCCGCGTCCGGCTCGTCCAGCATGAGCGCAACGGCGGTATGGGGGCCGGCATGCGCACCGGCATCCAGCATGCCTCCAAGCCCTACTTCATCTTCAACGCTGCAGACGGTCAGGTGCCCTGCGACGAGATCGGCAAGATGCTCCCGCTCCTCCGCGACGGCGGCATCGTCCTCTCCACCTACATCCGCCGCGCCGACACCGTCAGCCGCGTCGTCATGAGCCGCGCCTTCCGCCTCTTCCTCTTCCTCGCCGCCAACATCCGCTTCGAGCTCGAGGGGCTCTACCTCTACCCCACCGACCTCGCCCGCGAGCTGCTCCCCCGCATCTCGTCGAGCTCCTTCGTCTTCTCCTTCGAGCTCATCCAGCGGGCCGCCGAACGCGGACTCCCCATCGCCACCACCCGCATCCGCTGCCTGCCCCGCATGGCCGGCCACTCCAAGGTCACCGGCACCCGCCGCATCCTCTTCGTCGCCGGCGAGGTGCTCGCCTACCGCAAGCGACGCGCCGCAGAACCAAAGGAGCTCGCATGAGAGCATGGCAGGTCACAGACAGCTTCGGCCTCGACAACCTCCGCCTCGTTGACCGGCCCTCGCTCCCGCTCGGTCCAGGCGAGGTCCGCCTCCACATGGCCGCCACCTCGCTCAACTACCGCGACCTGCTCATGGTCCGCGGCCACTATGACCCTCGCCAGCCACTCCCGCTCATCCCCTGCTCCGACGGCGCCGGCACCGTCATCGAGACCGGCGACGGCCTCTCCGACCTCGCCCTCGGCGACCGGGTTACTCCCCCTCTTTGCCACCCGCTGGCTCACCACCGAGCCCACGCGCCAGACCATCCGCTCCACGCTTGGCGGCCCCCTCGACGGCACCCTCTGCGACGAGATGGTCCTGCCCGCCTCCGCCCTCGTGAAGGTGCCCGACCACCTCACCCTGGACGAGGCCGCCACTCTCCCCTGCGCCGCCCTCACCGCCTGGTCCTCGCTCGTCACGCTGGGCAACCTCCGCACCGGCCAGACGGTGCTCGTCCTCGGAACCGGCGGCGTCTCCATCTTCGCCCTCCAGTTCGCCAAGGCGCTCGGCGCACGCGTCATCATCACCTCGTCCGACGATGCCAAGCTCGAGCGGGCCCGGGCACTCGGCGCCGACGTGACCATCAACTATCGCTCCGAGCCGCAGTGGTCCAAGCCGGTCCGCGCCGCCACCGATGGCGAGGGCGTCGACCTGGTCGTCGAGGTGGGCGGCGCAGGCACCTTTGAGGAGTCGGTCAAGTCCACCCGGGTCGGCGGCATCGTCAGCCTCATCGGCGTCCTGGCTGGCGCGCAAAAAGATCTCCGCCTGCTGCCGATTGTCATGAATCAAATCCGCGTCCAGGGAGTCCTCGTGGGGTCCAGAGAAGGCTTCGAGGAGATGAATGATGCCATCACCAAACACCAGCTACGCCCCGTCATCGACCGCACCTTCGCCTTCGAAGAGGCACCCGAAGCATTCTCACTCCTCGCCGGGCAGAGCCACTTCGGAAAGGTCGTTGTCAGCCACGCCCGCTGAAGATCGGCACCGCTTGTCTCACCCTTCCTCACTTGGTACCTTTGCTCCTCTCACCTCTGTTGCGGCGAACCTCGTGAAGAAAACCCTCTCATCGATTGCGCTCGTCTGCCTCGTCCTCCTCGGCGCACTGCCGGCATGGGCAGGGGGAGTCGAGACGCCCAGTCAGGCGACGCTGTCTGAAGCCAACCTCAAGAAGCTCGAGGCCGGTGGCCAAATTTGCAAGGTCACCTCCGACGGTGGCAACCGCGGCGAGGTTATCGGTGTCGTCAACGCGCCGACTGCGCAGGTCTGGCGCCTGCTGATGAACTACGACGACTTCGTCCGGTGGTTCCCCGATCAGCAGGAGTCCAAGACCGTCAGCCGACAGGGCAGCACCTCCATCCTGCAGGGTGTCGTCGACCTCCCCTGGCCGCTCACAAACCGCTCCTTCCGCATCCGCGACACCAGCGTCACCGAGACCGTTGGCGGCGAGACCCGCTACCACAACGGCTGGACCTACGTGCCCAAGAGCGGCAACATCGTCGACACCACCGGCTTCTTTTATGTCTCTCCCTTCAAGGGTGACCCCAACCGGAGCCTCGTCCGCATCGTCATCAAGGCCGACTTCGGCATTCCGGTACCCGACTTCGTCCTCAACTGGGGCTCCCGCCGCATGTTCCCCCGCATCATCGAGGCCATCCGTCGCGCCTCGCCCGCACCCAAGCCTACCGCCTCCGGCTCGGGGCTACCCGGCTAACGCTTATCGGGGTTTCCGATCTTGTGCGGCCGGCTCCGCTGATAGCGGTTCACCGCCCAGAGAAAGACGATCGCTACGAAGAGATGCCAGTTCTGCAGCGGCCCCACGATGGGGCGACGCATGAAGGCACCGAGCGCGATCCGAACCTCTGGTGGCACCTGCTCGTATAGCGACCGCAACCAGTCCATCTCTCCTCCTCGCGCGACCCACAGACCTCGTCGACCCTTATGCACGAACTCTCCGACCTCAGCCTAGTCCACCTGCCGGCCCTGAGCCACATCCCGGCGGCCGCATGGGACCAGCTCGTCGGCCCAGACAGCCCCATGCTCAACCATGCCTGGCTGGACGCACTCGAAGAGACCGGCTGCGTCGGCGGCCGCACGGGCTGGCTGCCCAGACACATCGCCGTCTTCCACGGCGACAGGCTGGTTGCGGCCATGCCCGTCTACATCAAGTCACACAGCATGGGCGAGCTGCTCTACGACTTCTCCTGGGCCGCCTCCCTCGAGGCGCAGGGCTACCCCTATTACCCCAAGCTCATCGTCGCCAACCCCTTCACCCCCATCACCAGCGCCAAGTTCCTGACCCATCCGGAACTCACCGAGGCTGAGACCGACCTCTGCTACCGCAAGCTCATCCTCGGCCTGCACGAGTCGCTCGAACAGACGGGTGCCCACTCGCTCCATCTCCACTTCCTCCCCGAGCGGGAGGTCGCCATCGCCACGCGGTTCGGGCTCACCCACCACCTCACCGCCCAGTATCACTGGATGCGCGGCGAGGCGCAGACCTTCGAAGACTTCCTCGTCACGGTCCGCTCCAAGACCCGGCGGGAAATCCGGCGTGAGCGGAAGAACCTCAAGGCCCGCGGCTACACCGTCGAGGCCATGG
This sequence comes from uncultured delta proteobacterium, assembly GCA_903912275.1. Taxonomy (GTDB): domain Bacteria; phylum Myxococcota_A; class Bradymonadia; order REDH01; family REDH01; genus CAIWGR01. The sequence goes on along the minus strand of CAIWGR010000397.1, from coordinate 1,549 downwards.
AGGGCACCGATGTCTCCGACGAACTCATCTGCCGCATCTACGATTTCTACATCGCCACCTACGCCAAGTTCGGCTGGGGCGCAGGCCACCTCAACCTCGCCTTCTTCCGACGCGTTCGCGAGCAGATGCCGCAGCACCTCAAGCTCTTCCTGGCCTTCGACCCGGACAAAAAGCTCATCGGCGGCACCTTCAACCTCCAGTCCGGAAACGCCCTCTACGGCCGCTACTGGGGCGCCACGGAGGAGGTCCCCTTCCTCCACTTCGAGACCTGTCTCTACACCATGATCGAGCATGCGCTCGCGAACGGGTTCGACCGCATCGAGCCGGGCCAAGGCGGCGAGCACAAGCTGGCCCGTGGCTACCAGCCCCGCGAAATGCACTCCGCCCACTGGTTCCGCCACCCCCACGTGCAGGCCGCCATGGACCGCGCCCTGGGCCGCGCGAGAGAGTCTCACCTTGAAGTGATGCATGAGATGAGGCAGATGTCGCACATCACTGCGTTCGCAGCCGAGACCTCCTCCTCAGACGACGACTGACGCCGGCATGGCCACCCGATCCAAACGCAGCATGGGCCAAGCGAGCCTCTTCGACGCCCCCATGCCAGACCCGCTGGCCGAGCTCGAAGCCGACAGCAACCCGGTCGTCCCGCCGCAGCTCGACCTCTTCGCCAGCCTCGCCGAAGACCACGCGGACCCGGCCGACGACGGTGTCACCCAGCTCCTCTGGGCCGCTCCACACCCGCCCGCCACGCTCCCGGCCGAGCCCGCGCCCACGGTCGAACCACCGCGGGAGCCAGAGGCCACCGCGCCGCTCCGGCCCATCACCGCGCCGCAGCCACGCACCACCTCTGGCGCGATGACCGAGCTCTTCACGCTGGCACCACCTCCGGTTCGCACCGCTCCGGCCAAGGCGCCCCGCGCTGCCCAGGTGGGCCCCGCGACCATCCGCGACGAGGAGCGGGCCCTCGCCGCAGCACTTCCCGCCTCCATCCGCCTCGGCACCTCCTCCTGGTCCTTCCCCGGCTGGAACGGCCTCGTCTACGACGGCGCCTACACCGAAGAGCGGCTCGCCAAAGAGGGTCTCGCCGCCTACGCGCAGCGCCCCCTCTTCCGTACCGTCGCCCTCGACCGCGGCTACTACGCCCCCGTCCCCGAAGCCGCCCACCGCGACTACGCAGCGGCCGTCCCCGACGACTTCTCCTTTGTCATGAAGGGCTACGAAGACCTCCTCTTCGCCAACTTCCCGCTCCACACCCGCTACGGCGCGCGCGGCGGAAAGCCCAACCCCAACTTCCTCAACGCCGAGGTCGCAACCCGTGACGTCGTGCTCCCCGCCATGAACGGCCTCGGCAGCAAACTCGGCCCCATCCTCTTCCAGTTCCCGCCGCAGAATGTGCTCGCCATGGGCGGCGTGAAGAAGACCCTGCTAAAGCTCCGTGACTTCCTCGGCGCGCTCCCCCAGGGACCCACCTACGCCGTCGAGTTCCGCAACCAGGACTTCCTCACCGCCGACCTCGGCGCCGTCCTGCGCGAGACCGGCGCGCTCCCCT
>CAIWGR010000396.1 GCA_903912275.1 uncultured delta proteobacterium | reverse complement strand
CTTTGAGCCTCGCCCCTGCGACACCTTCTTCGACAGCAACGCCTGGGCCATCTCGGAACAGAGCACCTCCAATCATCCCCTCCTCCGGCAGGTCGCGCAATGGATCATCGACGAATCCTCGCGCTGATTGCGCCCCTCTTCGCGCTGCTCACAGCCTGCGCCATCACGCCTGATGAGGCCGATGTTGCGCAGGCCGCCAATCCGCGGCTCGATGTCTATTTCAACAGCCCGGCCACCCGTCCAGAGACGGGCTCCGACGCCAACACCGACGATGTGCTGGTGCAGACCCTCGACCGCGCTCGGACCTCCATCGACATGGCCGTCTATGGCTTCAGCCGCCGACCCGTCATCGAGGCCGCTATCCGCGCCCACAACCGTGGAGTTCGCGTCCGCATCGTCGGCGATGCCAAGAGCAACACCGGTTACACGGGCGGCTACCTGGACATGGACCGGCTCAACATCCCGATGCAGACCGGCAACCAGAACCACATCATGCACAACAAGTTCTTCATCATCGATGAACAACGGGTGTTCGTGGGAACGGGTAACATCACGAGCAACAGCTTCGATCGCGACAACAACGCATGGGTCATCATCGACTCCCCCGCAGTTGCGCGCGACTTTACGGCCGAGTTCGAGCAGATGTTCGCTGGCCGCTTCGGGGCCGCCAAGGTACGGCTCGAGAACGGCGAGAGCTACCCCGTAGGCGACACCCGCGTCGAAGTCCGCTTCGCCCCGGAAGAGGATGCCCTTGGCCGACTGCTGCAGGCCATCAACGAGGCCCAGAGCTCGGTTCGGTTCTTCATCTTCGCCTTCACCAAAGACTCCGTGGGTTCCGCGCTGATTGCGAAGCACCGGGAGTTCACCGCCTACAACCAGTTCTGCGACCCCGCGTTGAATCCCGTGCTTGTCGAAGCGGGAGGGCAGGGCGCCGCCGCCGACGCCCATCGTACGCTTCATCGCTGCGGCACCGCACCCTTTGCGCGCAAACTGGTGCAGGGCGTCGTGGACCGCTCGCAGCTTCACTCCAACGGCCCCTACCACGAGTTCTATCGCCTGCTGACCGCCGGCGTCGATGTCGTCCTCGATGGTAACGAGAACGCCGGTCAGCCCGGTGACTATCAGGCCGGTGGCGCCCGCCAGCACGACAAGACCATCGTCATCGACGGAGGGCTGCCAACCGCCAAGGTCTGCACCGGCTCCTTCAACTGGTCGTCGAGCGCGACCGGCTCGAACGATGAGACCTTGCTTGTGCTCGAGGGCGAGCGGCTGACGGCGCTCTACGTGGAACAGTTCGAGCGGCTCTACGCGGAGGGCGACCTCGCCGGCAACCGCTACGTCGGAGACGGTACCGCGCTCGCACCCGGCGACATCGTCTTCAACGAGATACAGTGGGACGGCTACAACGGCACCATCGATCCCACGGACGCGGGCGGCGACGAGGTCTACAACGATGAGTTCATCGAACTCCTGAACACGACGGACGAGGCCATCGATATCTCTCTCTGGACCATCGCCACCGACGATGACTTCGTGCTCGGCTTCTACCCTGGCACCATCATCGGCCCCCGCGAACGCTTCCTTGTGGTGGACCACAACCTGGCTCCCTTCCAGGACGGCGTCCCGCAGACCCAGGTCTCGGCCTACCGCAATGCCGACTTCATCATGAACGTCTCCAACGACCCCCGCTTCCTCCGGCTTTCGCTGCACAACCTCGACTTCCGGCTCCGGCTGCTCGACCCCCGCGGCACCGAGTTTGATCGCGCCGGTGACGGAGGCCCCGCCTTCTTCGGCGGTCGCGAAGCCTCGGGTACCCCGGCACGTAACTTCTCGATGGAGCGCATCCACACCGATTGCTCCGCAGCGACCGGACCCTGCGCCCGTTTTACCCCAGGCGATTCACCCGCTGCCTGGCGCGCCTGCAGCGCTGCAAAGGGCGGTGCGAACGTGAACGACGCCTTCCAGTCCTACATCATCGCAACGCCCGGCGAACCCAACAGCGGCGGCGAGTTCATCGCAGCTGAGCCGGCCGACTTCCGTTCCCCCGGCAGCGGAGCCCCCTGACCATGCGCAACCTGCTCCTCCTGCTCCTGGCGACCGCTCCGCTCTCCGCCTGTGCCGCGCCGCAGCAGGCCGTTGCGCCCGCCGCGCTCGCTCCCGCGCAGGTAGACGGCACCTTGTCGCTCCTCTGGACCCAGAGCTCGGTTGAATTCGCGGCGGTGACGCAGGCCGCCTTCGGTCAGGCTGCTTCGGCACTTCCCGCGCTCGTTGCAGACCCCGCGGTTTTTGCCGCGGTAGAACAGACAACCTCAGCCGGCCTGCCGCCTGCCGTGGTGCTCGACCTTGACGAGACCGTCCTCGACAACAGCGCCTACCAGGTCTGGCTGATCAAGACGGGGCAGAGCTACGCGTCGGACACATGGGCTGCCTGGTGCGATGCCGGTCAGGCCACACTCGTACCCGGTGCGCGCGAGTTCCTGCTCGGCGCCGTCGCACAGGGTGTCACGCCCATCTACATTTCCAATCGCGACGCCTCCTGTGAGGCCGCCACACGCCGCAACCTCGAAGCAGCAGGCATCCCGATTGTGGAGCACGATGGCGTCGATGCGGTGCTGCTGAAGAAGGAGCAGCCGACCTGGGGCTCGGACAAGGGCTCGCGTCGTCTCGAGGTCGCCAAGCGGTTCCGGATTGTGATGCTGGTCGGCGACAACTTCGGGGACTTCCTCGATGGCGTGTCGGTGTCTATCGCAGACCGCGCGGCGCTCGCTCAGCCCTATCTTGGCTGGTGGGGGAGCCGTTGGATTCCGATCCCGAACCCCCAGTATGGCTCCTGGGACGCGGCCGCCTTCGGCCACAAGTTCTCGACACCGCCGGCGGAGCAGACTGCGGCCCGCGTCGCTG
>CAIWGR010000395.1 GCA_903912275.1 uncultured delta proteobacterium | reverse complement strand
AGGGGTTGTGCACGCCTTCACGGGCTGGTTGGCCCAGCTCGCACTGCAGGGGTCTTCGCATGCGCCGGAGCTCGAGGCTTGGGCTTCGACGACCCTCGTGTTGCGCGACTACGTCTCGGCGCGGCCGCTGGTCAGTGATGAGCAGCAGCTCGGTCGCCACCGGGCGATGCCGGCGGAGCGACTCCGGGGGCTCATCATTCGACTTCGGCGGGTGAGCGAGCACCCCGTCACGCTCGATATGCTGCTCAAGATGGAGCGGAGGGGGTCGCATCCGCTCTATCCGCCAACCTGGAGCCGGCCTCCGCTTCCGCTTCCGCCGTTGCGGGCGGAGGCAGAGGGCACCCACACGCCGAGCCCCAGCTTCCGAATCAACGAGCGGGCGCTGCTCCGTCGCATCGCCATCCTCTTGGACCGGCGGGACTTGGACCTGGCCTGCACCGGGCGGCTGGAGCTCGACGAGGCCGCGGAGGCGCTCGTGGTGCATGCCAACCGGGCGGTGCAGGAGCTGCTCGACCTGTCTCGGCAACCGCAAACCAGGCCGGACCCTTTCGACCGGTTCAAGAAGGAAATCGAGGATGCGCTGGGCGGGTTTGGGAAGTCGGACGAGTGGCCGACGCCGCGGTCAAAGCGCTTCGAGATCACCCAGGCCGACGGAACCCCGCGCCCGAGGAAGTGGGGCGAGTGGATTGTGAAGACCAAACAGGAGCCGCAGGCCGCGGAGCCGCAGGCCGCGGAGCCCCCTGTGACAGCAGCGGAGGCCTACGCGGACAAGAAGGGTGCCTTCATGGTCTGGATCATGGGCCACCTCGACCTGTTCAAGCAGGAGACAGCGCTGCTCGCCGCCCGGGATGAGGTGGCGACAGAGAAGCTGCGGATGGAGCCCGGCGCGACCGATGCGGAGGCAGAGGCGCGCCTCATCGCGAACGATGCCCTGCGCGCCGACCGTCTGCTGGCCTCGGAGGTCCCCGCTTCCGAGGAGTCCCCGCGTGGGCCGCTGCTGCTCCCGCCGGGCGAGCCGCCGGCGTCGGAGGGTGGCTCCGACCCCGACGCGGCCTAGGCCTCGACTAGGCCAGCCATGGCGCGAGCGTCGGCACGGTCGACCACCTTGCGACCATGGCGTTGCTGCGGGTTTCGAGCCGGCGCAGGAAGGCCTGCTGCACCGGGGTCTTGGCGTTGGGGAGCAGCGAGGACAGCAGCGGCACGAGCTGTCGAGACGGGCGGATGACGGTGCGGTCATCGACCTGCGGGATGGCCGTGTTGCTGTTGCCGGCAACGAAGAGCAGCTCCATCCAGAGGCCGACCCAGGTGAGGATTTTGGCGGCGTCGAGCGTGCCGCTGTGCATGCGGACTTCGACCGTTCCGATGCTCGAGAGCGGGAGGACGTTGACGGTCAGGTAGCGCCCGTCCTCAGATTGGGCGCGTGCGAGGAGCTCGTCGGTGGTCGGTGAACTGCCGAGGAAGGATTCGGGGAAGACCGTGGCCACGGGCCGGCAGAAGCCGTTCGGCAGGTCGATGTCGTAGCCGCCGGTGCGCGATGCCGCGATGCGCGACGGTGCCACGAGCGTAGCGAGGACGGGCTCGACCAGCCGTGCGATGCGGAGTGCCCGTACGATCTCCGCGCCATGTTGTTCGCCGAGCCAGCCGAGGTGGATGTGGGTGCCGGTGTTCCAGTTCACGACGAGCCCGAGCTGGGCCGCGGTGGCCTCGAGCGCCTGGCAGGCGGTCCATACCTCGAGCATGCCGCGCTCGCCTTGGAGCACGGGGGAGGTGACCTCCCAGCCGCAGCTGCTGTCGCGCTCGACGTTCCAGAGGGAGACATCCTTGTCGCCGTTCGCGCCCTGGTACTCGGGCGTGACGACGGGGCAGACGCGGCCGGGCAGAGCCGCGGCGAGCGCCCGCCGGAGTGACTCTGCACGGAGCATCCACGCGGCGCTGTGGGCCTCCGGGATGACGCCGTCGGGGGTGGTGAGTTCGAACTCGATGCCGAAGGTCTGGCCGTGACGGAAGGGGATGCCGCGCAGCGGTTCGGGGATGGAGGGCGCGTCGGGGAGCCAGAGGAGCGTGCCGGTGTGGTCATACCGCTGGGCGCGTTCGCGGGAGGTGGCGGGGCGTGGACGGGGCGTGGTTGCGCCGCCGGAGCCTGCTCCGCTGAAGTACTGTTCTGCGGCGTGGAGGTTGCCGGCGAAGCGGGCCACATTGTCGGTGAATTCGACGATGCGGAAGGAGTCCTTGCCGGGTGCCTTGCGGACCGCGCGACCGACCATCTGTGCGAAGAGGACATCGCTCATTGTGGGGCGGCAGAGGAAGAGGGTCTCGATGTCGGGAACGTCGACGCCGTGGGTGAACTTTGCGACGTTGACGAGGAGCTGCGCGGAGCCGCTGCGGAAGCGGGCGAGCGCGAGCTGGTTGTCGGCTTCGGAGAGGCCGGCGTGGAAGGCGACGACGCTGGCGCCGCGGCGTGAGAAGGCTTTGCAGAGGGCGTTGGCCTGCTCGATGCTGCAGGCGAAGAGGAGGGTCTTTCCGAAGCTGGCGGGATCGGCGCAGTAGGTGTCGACGATGAGGCTGTTGCGGGGTTTGATGCCGCCGAGCTGGGCGATGGACTCGAGGGAGAAGTCGCCGCTGGAGGCGCCGGCGGTTGGGGTCCAGGTGACGCCGGTGGGGATGGAGATGACCTCTTCGAGCCGTGCGAGGACGCCGCGGTCGGCGAGGGTCCGGTAGCTCCACGGGGTGGTGGGCCTGAAGATGTCGAGGGTGGTGGGCTTGGGGGTTCCCGTGAGGCCGAGCAGCGTGATGTGACGGCCGGCCGCGAGCTTCCGGATGAGGTCGCTGGAGGCGGCGTTGTCGGCCCAGTGGCACTCGTCCCAGACGACGAGTGTGGGGCGGCCGGGGAGGGTGCGGAGCCTGCTCTGCCCGCTTGTGCGGCTCAGCAGACTGTGGAGCGTGGTGTAGGTGATGCCCGTGGCGCGCGTGCCGCTGGCCTCTTCGAGGAAGCGGAGGGCCTTGGAGCGTCCGCCGATCCGTCGCGCGGTCTCTGCGGAGGTGATGCCACGCTGGCTGGCGTCGGCGAAGGCCTGGAAGAGCAGGTCCCAGTCTTTGGTGACCCAGAGGACGGCGCCTCGGTCGTTGGCGAGCCAGTCTCGGACGAACTCGTTGCCGACCATGGTCTTGCCGCCGCCCGTCGCGATGGAGACGAGAACGGCCTCGGGCGTCTTCGTGAGTTCCGTGGCCTCGCGGAGCGCCTGGGCCTGGTGGTCCATGAGCGTTCGGGCGACCCGCTCGTCGTTGAGCGCAACCTCTGCGAGGAAGGCTGCTTTGGCCGCGCGGTGGGTCTGCCGCACGGAGGATTCGTCGTCGCAGTCGTCGTCGGCCTCGACGGTCTCCTCTTCGGCGTCGTCGAGCGCGGGGAAGCCGAAGTGGGTCAGGAGGATGAGGACGGCCGCGGGGCCCGTGGTGGGGCGTCCGAGCCCAAGTTCGGCGCAGAGATGACGGGCCTCTTTTGAGTAGAGGGCGGAGAGCAGCAGCGCCGGCATCTCTTCGTTGCGGCTACAGGCGGCGTAGATGGCGGCCTCGAGGGGTTCCGCCCTGTTCGACGGGGCAGCGAAGCCTTCATCGAGCAGCGTTTGGCGCAGGAGGGTGCGGAGCTCGGCTTTGTTGGAGAAGATGGTGGCGAGGGCGGCGGCAAATTTCTTCGGATGTCGAGGCATGGTGGGACCTTCTGCAGGGGGTCTGATGGGATAGACCCGCAATCGCACGTCGCAAGCCGACGGCGTATCGCTACCGTCGGTTCTACGGGCGGTGGCACGAGAATATTCCGAGCAGGGATTCGCTACGGAGTGACCCTTCGTTTGCGCAGTTCGACGGCGAGTAGCCCGAGGAGAATGGCGGCCAGCACCACGGAGGATCCGCCGGTGCCAAGGCCCATACCGCCGTGGTCGGGCGCCTTCGTGAGGACATCTCCGAACTGGGCGCCGAAGGGGCGGGTGAGGACGAAGGCGAGCCAGAAGAGGAGCACGCGCGAGATGCGGGTGGTGGCGTAGCAGGCGGTGATGAGCAGCAGGAGTCCGCCGATGAGGGCCGCGCCGCCCGCGAAGCCGAGGCCGGAGCTGTCGGCCAGAAAGTCGCCGAGCGCGGTGCCGAGCGTGTTCGAGACGAGAATGGTCGCCCAGTAGAGGAGCTCGGTGCGTCGTCGGGTGATGCGCGAGACATCGAGCGTGTCGCCCGTTGCACGCCAGACGGCGAACAGAAGCGCGAGCAGGCCGAGGAGGATGGCCGAGCCGGTCGCGTAGCCGAGGCCCCAGGTGCGATCCATCATGTCGGAGATGGTGGTGCCGCTGGTGCTCGTGGCGACGATGACGAGCCAGTAGAGCGCGGGGCTGTAGTCCTTTGCGCGGAGCTGCAGCAGCAGGGCGCCGAGGAAGAGGGCGAAGAGGATGATCGAGCTGGCGGTGTAGCCCACGCCGAAGGTCATCGAGAGGAGGTCGCCCCCAGTCTCGCCGAGCGTGGTGGCTGCGATCTTCATGCACCAGAAGAGGAGGGTGACCTGAGGGACCTTGTTCATCGCGTCACGTCCGTGCTCGGGCGGTAGGGGTCGGTGAACCCTAGGCGAGCGCGGGCCATTCCGCGACGGAGCGATGGGAGGTCATGGGTTGTCGGTAGCGTTCGGCGCGTCGAAGGCGATCCCGAGCTCCTCGAGTTCGTCGGCGGTCTTGAGTTCGTTGTTCCAGGCGAGGGGGAGCAGCTGTTGGACGAGCTGTTCCATGCCCTCCTGCGAGAGCCGGAGGCGGATGCGCGTCTCGGTTCCATCCGGCTGGTAGACCTTCACCGTGGCGCCGCGCATCTCGGCGCGGAGCACCCAGCGATCGGTCAGCGCGCAGTGCCCATACTTTCCTGTTGGCTCCATCTCTCCTCCCTCAGCGTGGCGTGCAGGTCGCGGCGCCACACTCGGAGGAGTGTCTGCCTCGCGACGGCCTAGTGGGTAGGCAGCAGGCGCTTCGCTGCAACCTCGGAGATGTCGAAAATTGTCGAAAAGGCCTTGCCCTCCGCGGTGCTGCGGAGGGGGTAGGACAGAAGCGTGGAGGGTGGGCGCGCGGCGCTTGCGGGTGGGTGGCGCGACGGTCATGGAGGGGTGCGGGCGCGTTTGCCCGATGGGGGAGGATGGGATGCGTAGTGACACCGCGGGGGGAAATGCCCTCGTCGACGCGGGCTTCGACTTCTAGTCCCCTCGCATGCGGCCGGCAGCGCTGCCGCATCGGCTGTCGTCGGCGCTCCATCGCCGGGTCGCGCCGATCTTTTCAACGCTCCTTCTTATAGGGGGTACATTTTTTGTGTGCCCCGTTTCTCTCTGGCGAGGTTTGAATGAAAAAACGACAGACGAAGCATGGTGTGGCGAAGGTTCGTTGGTTGATTGGGTTGGCGGAGTCCGATGTGGCGCGGCGGCAAGACCGGCTGCCGCTGAAGCGCGGTGGCGTGGCGTTCGGCTCGGTGACGGTGGACGACCTGGTGCAGGCGCTCGAGCAGGGACCGTCAGGTGGTGAAGTCACCGGTGGGTCTGCGAAGCACGCCGCCGTTCGCGAAGCCTACCTGGCCCGGGTGGAGGCGATTGTTGCCCTCACAGACGAGGACCGCGACCCGGACGATTTCGTCACCGAGATCGACGAGATGTTCTTTGCCTGGCGGGTGGGCGCGAAGGGGCGGACAGCGAAGCTCATGGTACAGGCCGCGCTGGCGGTGAGCCGTGCACGCCGGACGGTCAAGGCTGCGGGCCTCGAGGTCGAGGCCGCCTATGATGGGAGCGCCGATCGGACGCGCGACTGGGACGCCTTCGTCGAGGAGGAGCCCTGCGTGGTGAGCCTGGAGGATGCGGAGTTCGAGGTGGACCGCGCCGCGCACGAGGCCTGGTTGGCGCGCGATACAGACGACGTCGCCTAACCGCACGGTCGCGACCTGCTGTTGACGGCAGGTTGCGAATCGGCCACGCCGACATCCTTCCCACGGAGCGCCTCATGACCATCGACGAGATCATTCAACGGGCGCTCACGGGGATTGCTGCCTCGTCGCCGGAGGCGGGTCGCACCGCTGGCGCCGGCATGGCGAGCCTGGAGTACAAGACGGCGCTGGTCGCCCCTTCGGTGGAGAATGTGGGCAGCTTTGCGAGCCCGCAGCTCCGCCTGGGCGGCGGCTCTCGCGAGATTCAGTCGGCCGATAACCGTCGCCGGGTGAGTGCGCCGACGCAGGCTGCCGCAGAGCAGGCGGAGCGGGAGCAGGCGGTGGCCCTGCTTGAGCAGGGCCGGATGCGGTTCGGCAGGGAGCGGGTCTCGGACTTTGCGGCACAGTCGCGTGAGACCGCCCGGCTGGTGGCTGACGCTGCTGCGGCATTGGCCCGCCAGGAGGCGGCCCATGAGCGTGCGGCGGAGCTGGTTGCCCAGGCGAAGATTCATCCTCCGCGTCCTGACGCTGGCGCTGCGCCAGCGGTGGCGCTGCCTGCTGTCCGTGAGGCCAATCTGCTTGCACGTCCGCTCCGGGCGCGCTGGGAGACCCCGCTGAAGGTGGGCGACATGGTCGCCGCCGAGGCCGCGGCTGCGATGGTGCTCCGGAGCATCCGGCCCCGTCCCGACGATGCCGACAAGCGGGAGCTTGAGGCTGCGCTGCAGCGGCTGGTGCAGCAGTGCGCGGCGCGAGCGGCTCACCGCCAGAACGCGCAAGACGCCGCAGCGCGGGTGAAGGCCTGGGAGCTCGAGGTTGCCGCCTGCCGTGCCCAGGAGGCGGCTGCGCAGCGCGAGCTCCGCGAAGTCGATGCGGTCCGCGCCCGGCTCCGTGCCGAGCTCGAGGAGCGGGAGCGTTCGGTGCGGCTCCGGACCGAAGTGGCGTCGCTGCTCCGTCGGCTTCAGCCCGCTCACTTCTCGGCCTGACGCACCGCGTGACAGCGGCTGCTTGACGGTCGTTGCCCCTGCGCCCTAGCGCCTGCCTCCTCACGGCTGCTTCAGGAGCCTCACGATGCGTCAGCGCTTTGCCACGGTTGTCCTCTCTCTGCTCGCCCTCTCGGCCTGTGCTGATGAGAGCACACCCGACACGTCCGGCGACACCGCAACCGATGGCATCTCGGACAGTGGCGTCGATGGCAGCGCAGATGAGGGGAGCGCGGGCCCTGTGTGTGAGCCGTCTGCCGGTTCGGGCTGCGCGGCCGATGAGGCGCTCTGCGGCGACATCTACACGCCGAGCGCGTTCCGGGTGACCAACCTCGTGATTCGCAAGCCGTCGGGCGTGGGCACACTGCTCGCCAACCTTGTGAACCGAGACATCCGTGCCGGCTTTCTGCATGTGCTGATTGAGACCACGGAGGTTTCGGCGGCGCGCCCCGATGTCGATTT
>CAIWGR010000394.1 GCA_903912275.1 uncultured delta proteobacterium | reverse complement strand
CGCCATGACGGCTGCGAGGCTTGCGCTGTCGAAGGCGTCGAAGGCTGCGGCCTTCATGCCCGCGCGACCTACGGCCTGCACCACCTTTTCGGCTGCTTCGAGGCGCACATCGGCGACGACGAGCTCCGTCACATCGGCCTGGGTCGCAAGCGCCCGCACGGCCACGCTGCCAACACCACCCGCACCACCAAGTACGACAATTTTCATGAGCTCAACCGATGCGTGATGCAGCCCGCAGGGGCCGCGGAGAGAGTCAGAAGCAGGGGCCGCTGGAGACAGCCATGGAGAGGTTGCCGCTGGCGCCGTTGTAGCCCGAGACGATGAGGTAGTAGTAGACGCCGGGCGTGGTGTTGAGCGTGAAGTGGGTGCGCGTTGAGGCAAAGCTCGGTGTATCGTCTTCGCATCGGACCGTGGTGGTTGTGTCGGTGCAGCGGGTGCGGGCCTCGACCACGGTGTCGAAGTCAGATGCTTCTGTGTTGAAGCAGTAACTGGCGGGGACGGTGTCGAAGGGCTGGAAGGCAAAGACCGCATCCGGGCCCGCCATGGTTCCGCCGCCGCAGGAGATGGTGGTCTGGTCGAATCCGCCGACGGTGCTGAAGCTCCAGCTGTTGGTCGGGTCGATGGGCTCGACGAGGAAGGGGGTCTCGCAGACTCCGCCACTCGTCGCGCTGAAGTTGCACCGGGCATCGGTGAGGCAGACCGAGTCGAAGCAGTCGAAGTAGCCGTCGCGGTCGTTGTCGATGCCGTCGTTGCAGATTTCGGTGCACTCGGGGCGTCCGAAGCAGTCCAGATCGTTGCAGTCGATGGTGCCGTCGCCGTCGTCGTCGCGGCCATCGTCGCAGATGGTCTCGCTGACGCCGGCGATGCAGCTCGGATCGAGGCGGCAGTCACTGTCGGCGCAGTCAATCGCGCCGTCGCCGTCGTTGTCGGTGCGGTCGGCGCAGAGCTCTGGCGCGGGCAGTGTGGTGCAGCTGCCGTAGCGGACGCGCAGGATGTAGGGGCCGGGCGTGGTGTAGCTGTCCACATTGACGAAGTAGCGGGTGTCGGCGTCGGCGAAGAACTGGATACGCGAGGCGTTTCCGAGGCCGGCGGTGTCGTCGTTGCAGGCGATGTCGGTGGTGCCGGGGCAGCTGTCGCGGAGGTAGAGAACCGTGTCCATCGTGGAGCCGATGGTGTCGATGCAGACGGTCCCCGCGCGTGGCAGTAGCAGGTCCCAGGCCTCGTCGGGGCTGCCGGTCCCGCCGGTGCAGCTGCTGCCGGCGGAGGTGTTGTCGGAGCCGGTGGTGTCGCCGAAGAAGGTGCCTGCGTCGTCGATGCGGAAGGCGGCGCCGCAGGTGCCGTCGAGCAGGGTTCCGCAGGCTGCGTTGGAGGTGCAGTCGGGGTCGTTGCAGTCCTGCAGTCCGTCGATGTCGTTGTCGATGCGGTCGGTGCAGTTGGTCTCGGTGGCGGGGACGCAGGGGACGACGCGGGCGCAGTCGGCATCGGCACAGTCGGTGAGGCCGTCGAAGTCGTCGTCGGTCGCATTGGTGCAGGAGGTCTCGGAGGCCGGTCGGCAGGCCACGTCGGAGGCGCAGTCGGCGTCGGCACAGTCGGGCGAGCCGTCGAAGTCGTCGTCCAGGCCGTTGGTGCAGGAGGTCTCCCGCGTGGGCACGCAGCCCGTCACGCGGAGGCAGGCGGTGTCGAGACAGTCGGTGAGGCCGTCGAAGTCGTCGTCGATGCCGTTGAAGCAGTCCTCGTTGGGGATCGCGGCACAGACGGGGTCGAGGTCGCAGTCGGGGTCGTCGCAGTCGACGGCGCCGTCGCCATCTTCGTCGATGAGGCCGCTGCAGAGCTCGATGGGGATGTCGCAGGCATCGGGGATGCCGTCACCGTCGATGTCGAGCCGGTCGTCGCCGAGCAGGCAGATATCACGGGCGTCGCAGATGCGGTCGCCGTCGACGTCGGGGCAGGTGAGGATGCCGCAGGTGTTGGTTGTGGGAAGACACTGCCGTCCCGAGAAGCCGTCGACGGAGGTCACGATCTGGCAGGAGAAGCCGCCGGGGCAGCCCGTGCCGCAGCCGATGGAGCAGAAGTCGCCGTTGTCGAGCGCGAGGCAGAGGCCGCCGCGGAGCGGGCAGCCCGCATCGGAGGTGCAGGCCGAGCAGAGGCCGGTGGCGGGGAGCTGGCAGTTGATGTCGCAGCCATCATTCGGGAGCCGGTTGCCGTCGTCGCAGACCTCGCCCTCTTCGACCGTTCCGTTGCCACAGACGGCGACGAAGGAGCCTGAGTCTGCGCTGGTGTCATCGAGGGTGGTGTCTGTGGGGTCGGTATCGGCGGCGGTGGTGTCGTCGACCGTCGTGTCGACGGTGGTATCGGCCAAGTCGGTATCGGCGTCTGCAGTCGTATCATCGACAGCGGTGTCTGTGGCCGTATCGTCCGACGTATCGAGAGCGGTGGTGTCATCGACGGTGGTGTCGACGCCCGTGTCCACGCTGGTGTCCGCGCCCGTGTCCACGCTGGTGTCCGCACCCGTGTCTTCGGTCGAAGTATCTGCGGCCGTGTCTTCGGTGGCGGTGTCGTCGCCTCCGCCTCCCGTGTCGCTCTCCGCACCGCTGCCGCTCCCATCGCCCGTCGCGATGACGTCGGCCGATGCGCAACCAGACATGACGCCGAGCAGGAGCAGACAGGCGAGACGGGAGAGGCGCATGGTTTCAACTCGTCAGAGGTGACAGAACTGGGCGGAACGGTACACCATCGCCTGCCAACCTCAAAGGAGGAACGGGTCTTGCGCGTGGTCGGGAATGAGCGCGCCTGCTGCCCCGGTTGCATCCCCACCACCAGGGTCGCGCAGCCGGCGCGCCTGACCGCACCCCCAGCATGCGGTCTGCATCCAACCTTCTACGCTCTCACGGAGTTGAAGATGCGCATCCCCGGCCCCCAGACAGTCTTTTCCGCCATCATCGGCCTCCTCGTCGCAGCTGCCTGCACCGCCGGTAGCTCGCAGCCCGTTGGAGCGGGCCTCGAGACCCGCGGCCTGCCCGCCACCGCCGACGGCAGCGGCCTGGGCTTTCCCCACATCCCCCGTGTCGGCGAGCACGTCGTGAAGTCGCCCGAGGCCTGGCGCCAACAGCTCTCTGCGAGCCGGTTCGAGGTGCTCCGCGAGCATGGCACGGAGCGGGCCTTCTCCGGCGCCCTCTGGGACCACCACGAGGAGGGCGTCTACCGCTGCGCCGGCTGCGGCGCGCCGCTCTTCTCCTCCGAAGACAAGTTCAACAGCGGCACAGGCTGGCCCTCCTACACCCGCCCCATCGAGCTTGGCCGCGTCGGTGAGACCTCCGACCGCAGCCTGGGCATGCTCCGCACCGAGGTCCATTGCGACGCCTGCGGCGGCCACCTCGGCCACCTCTTCGAAGATGGTCCGGCCCCCACCGGTCTCCGCTACTGCATCAACTCGGCCTCGCTCGTCTTCGAGCCGGCCACACAGGCGCCGCCAGCGGCGGCGAAGGAGGCGAAGCCATGAAGCCAGCCACACTCCTCTCTCTCCTCTTTGCCTTCTTCTGCGCCGCCTGCGGCGCCTCCGCCGCGCCCAGTGATGGCAACGGCTCCGCCGCCATCGAGGGCACTGTCGCCGCCGCCCCTGCCGCGCCCGGCGAGGCCATCGCCATCTTCGCCGGCGGCTGCTTCTGGTGTATGGAGGGTCCCTTCGAGGCCCTCGCCGGCGTCAGCGAGGTGCTCTCGGGCTACACCGGAGGCACGGAGCCGCACCCCACCTACCAGGAGGTCGGCAGCGGCTCGACCGGCCACTGTGAGGCAGTGCTCGTCCGCTACGACCCCAAGCAGGTCACCTATAAACAGCTCGTCGAGCTCTACTGGCGCACCATGAACCCCACCGATGCCGGTGGCCAGTTCGCCGACCGTGGCACCCAGTACCGGCCCGCGATCTTCGTCTCTACGCCCGAAGAGCGGGCCACGGCGGAGGCCTCACGCGCGGAGCTCGAGGCCGAGAAGCGGTTCGACGAGCCCATCGTCGTCCCGGTCGAGCAGGCGGGCACCTTCTGGGTCGCAGAGGACTATCACCAAGACTACTACAAGACCCATGCGCTCAACTATCGGACCTACCGGTCGCTGTCGGGCCGCAAGGGCTTCCTCACCAAGAAGTGGGGCATCGACGTCGGCTCGCACTAGCCGCCGTCGGAGGTTGCCCCCGTTGGGGCAAGCAGGGTAAACTGCAGAGGTCGATCCCGACGAGGCCCCCAACGGTGCCGCCGCGCAGGAACTGCCATGCCGCTGATGCGAACCGCCGCCCTCCTCTTCCTCCTGCTTCTGGCGCTGCCTGGGCAGTTGCTCGCGCAGTCACTCGACACACTCACCCCCGCCGCCGCAGCGCGTGGCGAGTCGCTCGCGGCGGTGCTGCAGGTGAGCGGCGTAACGCTCATCCGCGATGTCCGCATCGCCGACTTCGTCGTCAGCTTCGAAGACCGGACCGTGGATGGCTCGGGCGATGTCATTGTGCAGCTCGATGTGCCGCCGGACGCTCCGCTTGGCGCCTACACCGTCGAGGTGGACGCCGATGAGGGCGCGCTCACAGCGCCCGCTCTCTTCGCGGTCGTGCGCCGCCCCCGCTTCACCTCCATCACGCCGTCAGAGCTGCCGCGCGGCGCCCGCTCCACGGTGGTGCTGCAGGGTGAAGACCTCGAGGCCCTCGTGGAGGCCTCGGTGGCGCCGGGCGGCCTCGCCGTCACCTCCGGCTGGGCCTCTGACCCCCATCGCATCGCCCTCACCGTCACGGTCGGCGAGACCGCCGCGCTTGGCGACCGCCTCCTCACCTTCGCAGAGCCGGACGGCGCCGCCGCTACCACCTCGCTCAGCATCGTCGCAGGCGCACCCGCCGCCCTTTTCGTCGACCCGCCCGTGCTCGCTCGCGGGGAGACGGCCCTCGTCACGCTCGGCGGCCGCAACCTCGACACCCTCACAGGCTTCGACCTCGGCGCAGGGATCGACATTGTCGACTTCACGGCCATCTCGCCCACGCGCGCCACCTTCACCGCCACGGTCGGCGCGGTTGCGCTCGCCGGTCCCCGCCCTGTCATCCTCCGCCGCGGCATCGACCGTCAGGCGGTCCCCGACCTCTTCTCGGTTGCCGGCGCCGATGCGCTGTTCATCTCCGCTTCGCCCTCCTCGCTGGTGCGGGGCACCACCACCTCCGTCACGCTCTCCGGCGAGAACCTCGACCTCGTCGATGAACTGCTCATCAGCGGCCGCGTCACCGCCGCCAACCTCGAACGCATCAACCCCACCGAGCTCCGCTTCGATGCCACCGTCCGCGACGACGCCCCGCTCGGCAGCCGTGATCTGGCGCTGGGCACAGGCGGCCTCTTCTCCACCTTCGCGGCGGCGCTCACCGTCGAGCCCGGCCCGCTCACCGTCTACCGGCTCCGGCCCGACCGCCTCGAGATTGGCGTGCAGACGGTCGTTGCTGTCGAAGGGCTCAACCTCGACGGACTCGACACCTTCGACGCCGGCGCAGCCGTTGGCGCCACCGACTTCCGCGCCGCCGACCCCACCAACGCTGCGGTGACGGTCACGGTCGCTCCGACGGCGGCCCCCGGTCTGGCCTCGGTCACACTCGCAGGGCCGCACGGCGAGGTCACGCTCATCGACGCCATCACCCTCATCCCGCGCATCGTGCCGCCCCCCTCGCTCTTCTTCCGCGAGCGGGTCGACCTGGCAGCAACCGCGGTCGGCGCCTACCGCGACGGCGGCGTCGAAATCGAGAACTCCGGCACCGAAGACGAGGTCGTTACGGTCGGCGATGGCGCGGGAGATACCGCGCGTCTGCAGCTCCTCGACCCTGCGACCGGCGCGCCCACCGACAGCGTCACCCTGCCCATCGCGGCCGGTGGCTCTGCCATCGTCCGGTTCCGCTTTACGCCCATCCAGCCGGGCAGCAACGGCCTCGTCTGGACTGTCTCCGCCCGCGACAACGAGCAGGTCGGAACCGTCGCCGTCGTGGCAAGCGGTGTTGCGCCCCGGCTCGGCTTCTCGCGTGAGAGCCCCATGGACTACGGCTCCTTCCCCGTCGGTGCCACGACCGAACTCCCCCGCCTCGAGACCGAACTGCTCGGCGGCGCGCTGCTCCGCACCTACGCCATCACCGAGGCCTCGCTGACCCTCTCCAAAGATGGTGTGGCCATCGCCGATCCCACCTCGGTCGTCGCTTGGGAGCTGGTCAATGTGACCACGACCGACCAGCTCTTCTGGGGCTCCACCGAACTCGCCTGGTCGGTGACCCCCGAAGCGGGCGATTACGAGGCCCGCCTGCTCTTCGAGACAGACGATCTCGAGGCCCCCTTCGTCCCCTTCACCTTCCGCTTTCGCGCGGCCTCGACCGAGACCGACACGGGGGTCGTCGAGGATACGACGGACGATACCAGCGATCCCGACGCGACGGCCGATACCGACGTCGACAGCAGCACCGGCGACACGGCCCTCGACACAACGCCGACGCCCGACGCGGCAGACGACACGACCCTCGACACCTCCGCCGACGCTGCCGATGTCATGTCTGATACCACCCCCGCGCAGCCCTCCGCCAAGAGCGACGGCTGCAGCGCAGCCGGTGGCGGCACACCCTGGCTCCTCTTTCCGCTCGCCGCACTGCTGCTGATGCGGCGCCGCACGCTCCGCTCCCGATGAGGACCCTCTCTATGCGCCATCTCACGGTCCTCTCCTTCGCCGCCGCGCTCCTCTTCGCTGCCTGCGGCGACGACAGCGCCTCCTCGGGCGTCAGCGTCTGCCGCGGCTCCAACTGTGACGGCGGCCGCGACACGGGCAGTGCCACCGACACGGGCGCTGCCGTGGACAGCGGCGCGGTAGACACCGGCACCACCGCCGACACCACCTCTGACACCGAAGCCGATGCCATCGCCGACACGAGCGCCGACACCACGCCCGACACGGCGCTCTGTGCGGAAGGCGCCGTGGACTGCAGCATGGCTGGCCTCCCGCAGAGCTGCACGGGCGGCAGCTGGGTCGACGGCGCTGCCTGCCAAGGGACGGAGGTCTGCCGGCTCGGCCGCTGCGTCCCCGGCGAGAGCTGCACGCCAGGCCAGGTCCGAGGCTGCATCTCTGCGACCCAGCGCAACCTCTGCAACGCCGCCGGCACAGGCTTCGTCGGCGACGACTGCGCCACCGGCGAGTTCTGCCTCGATGGCCTCTGCGGCGCGCAGCAGTGCCACCCCGGCGACACCCGCTGCGACGACGACTTCACCATCTCCACCTGCAGCACCGACGGCACCAGCTGGAACTTCACCGAGACCTGCGACCGCCGTAGCCTCCGCGTCTGCGAGAATGGCGAGTGCGTCTCCGGCTGCATCGCCGCCGTCAAAGACCCCTCCTACATCGGCTGCGAGTACTGGTCGGTCGACCTGCCCCAGTTCCACGACATCTCGAACCCCCACCCCGACGAGGTCCCCCACTCGGTGGTTATCGCCAACGTTGGCGACTTCCCCGCCGACATCGCCGTCATCTCAACCGACCGCACCTTCATCGCGCCGTCCGGCATCACCGTCGCGCCCCGCTCGACCGGCGTTCTCACCTTCCCGGTCGCCAGCATCGCCGACACCGGCATCACCTCGCGCTCCTTCAAAGTCACCACCACCGAGCCGGTCGTCGCCTACCAGTTCAGCCCGCTCAACGACCTGGGCGTCTTCTCCAACGACGCCTCGCTCATGCTGCCTGCCAACGCGCTGGGCCGCCGCTATCGGGTCATGAGCCTGGCGGGTGGCGTTGCGGCGCTCGGCTTCCCCGCGCAGCGCGCCTGGTTCACGGTCGTCGCCACCCAGCCCCGCACCAACGTGACCGTCACGCTGAGCGCAGCCGCCGACAACGGCGGCGGCCTCACCGGTCTTACCGCCGGCGTGCCCCACACCTTCACGCTTGAGACGGGGCAGGTGCTCAACTTCGCCTTCTCTTCTGTCTTCTCCTTCCCGCCCGTGACCGCCGACCCGACCGGTTCGCTCGTCGAGTCCGACCGCCCCATCGTGGTCTACTCCGGCCACGAAGAGGCGGTCATTGGCGACGCCAGCGAGTCGGGCAACTGCTGCGCCGACCACCTGCAGGAGCAGCTCTTCCCCGTCGAGACCTGGCGCTCCAACTTCCTCTGCGTCCACACCCCGCCGCGTGGCACCGAGAGTGACTGGTGGCGCGTCGTGGCCGACACGAACGGCACCCGCATCACCACCCAGCCGCCCATCTCCGGACTCGACGGCGTCACGCTCAACGCCGGCCAGTTCGTCGAGGTGCAGACCCCCATCTCCTTCGAACTCTCCGCCACCGCGCCCGTGCTTGTCGGGCAGTACATGGTCAGCCAGCAGGCCATGGGCGTGAGCCGCTTTGGCGGCGACCCCTCCCTCACCCTCATGGTCCCCTCCGACCAGTTCCGCACCGACTACGTCATTCAGGTGCCGGCTGGCTACGCGCAGGACTACCTCACCGTCGTGAAGCCGGTGGGCGTTGAACTCCGCGTGAACGGTGTTGCGGTGGCCGAATCGGAGTTCACCCCCTTCGGCACCCGGAGCTGGGCCTTTGCCCACCTCAACCGCGGCGAAGGGACCTACCAGCTCTCTGCGGCGCAGCCCTTCGGCCTCTACGGCTACGGCTACGACAACGCCGTGAGCTACGGCTACCCGGGCGGCCTGAACCTCACGACCACGCCCTAGGCGTCGCCCCTCGGCCTAGCCGATTGCGCCCTTCGCCTTGAGCAGCAGCTGCGCTTCGGCCACCGCCTCCGGTCCCAGGACCTCGGCGATGTGGTGGATGAGGGCGCGCTCCTCGTCCGACATCTTCTTGCCCAGCCCAAGAAAGCCGCCGTGCGCCTCCGCGAGGCCGAAGCAGAGGTCGACCAGCGTCTTCGCCTGACCTTCGTTGTGCGAGGCAACCAGCGCCAGCAGCCGCAGTCCCTCCTCCATCACATGGTCGGAAGGGCGCTTTTCAAGCAGTGTCCCCATCATCGTCCAGGCTTCGCTGCCCTCGGCAATGCCGTGCGACTCGAGCCACTTGAAGATGACTGTGCGCTCCTTGCCGTTCACCTTGCCATCAGCCCAGGCGACGATGACCATCGGCAGGATGTTGAAGAGCACGGCTGTCTCGCCATCGAAGCCGAGCTTGCGGATGCGCGCTGCGATCTCGGTCGAGCTCTCGCCTACCGCCTCGCCGATGTGGCGAAGTTCGCGGTGCGCCTTCACATCGCGCTCGAGTCGCTGCCGCACAAACTCGCGGCGGTCGAACTCCTTCTTGCTGAAGTAGCGCTCTTCCTCGGCACTGACGTGGGGAAGGTGGTCGTTGCTCATGGGCGATCCTCGGGTTCCGTTCAATTCGTTGAGAGAGCTAGCGCTCCACGCGCACTTCGACGCGGTGGGCGCCGGCGTCGGTGTCGGTTGCGGCCAACGCATAAGCAGCCGTCACGATCCGATCAACCGACACCCCGTCGGTGGCGATAAGCACAGCGAGCGCCTTCGAACGCTCTTCCGCCAGCGACAGGTTGGCGGCCTCGAAACCGGCGTCGCCCGTGTGGACGACGATTCGGAGCCGGAGCCCCTCGCTCTGCTTGAGCAGCGCGGACAGCGCCGCGACGGTGGCCTTGGAGCCCTCGTCGAGCGTAGCGGTTGCACCGGCGAAACGGATGGGCGTGGCGAACTTCACCGTGCCCTGCGCCAAGTTGACCTCGAAGAGGCCTTCGTCGGCACAGCCGTCCGCGTCGTCGACGCCATTGAGCGTCTCGAGCTGGTCGGCACACTTGTCGGCGCCGTCGAGCACGCCGTCCTGGTCGTTATCCTCTTCGGGGCAGCCATCCTTGTCTTCGAAGCCGTCGAGGTCCTCTTTGTCCTTCGGGCACTTGTCGAGGCCGTCGATGACGCCGTCCTGGTCGTTGTCCTCATCGGGGCAGCCGTCGCTGTCCTCAAAGCCATCCTTGTCTTCGGGCGCGATGGGGCACTTGTCGGCTTCGTCGTTGAGGCCGTCCTGGTCGTTGTCCTCATCGGGGCAGCCGTCGCTGTCCTCGAAGCCATCGTTGTCCTCGAGCTGGCCTTCGCACTTGTCGAGGAGGTCGTCGACGCCATCCTTGTCGTTGTCGCGTTCGGGGCAGCCATCGGTGTCTTCGAAGGCGTCGAAGTCTTCGGCTGCGTCGGGGCAGCGGTCGAGGCTGCCGACGATGGTGTCGCGGTCGGCGTCGGGGTCGTAGTCCATGGTGTAGGCGACGGTCAGGCCGCCCTGGAACTCGGGGTTGCCGACACCCGTGGCCAAGCGGCTACCGCCGGCCAGCTTGACGCTCCAGTTCTTGGCAAAGGTCGCCTCGAGTCCCACAAGGCCGAGCCGGCGAAGTTCCAGCGCATTCTCCGCGTCGCCCGCAAAGGTCCGCGTGCCGGTCGCCTCTGCGGTGAGGCCGAGCCACTTGGTGAGCGGCATGCGGGCCGCACCGCCCCAGACCAGCGCAGTTCCCTGCTCGTACTTCCCGAGCTTCACATTCTCGAGGAGCTGCACGCCAGCATTGCCCGCAATCCAGAATCCGGGCGCAAAGACCCAGTCGCCCAGAAACCGCGGCGCAACGCGGAAGGCGCCACCCTGAAACTTCGTCCCCGAGCCCGTGGGGATAACAACATCCGAAGCGAACGACATCGCAAAGCCGGGCTCTGCCGCCTTCTTGGGCCCGAAGAGAAGCACCTTGGGGGTGACCCGAATGTCTCCGAGGCCACCGCCGGAAGCAACGTCTGTGAATCCGATGCCGACGGGGTTTGCCGGGGCGTGGGTCGTCTGCACGAGCACCACTGGCAGCTCCATGGAGAGCTCGAGCCGCTCCCAGAGGCCGATGCCCGCAAGCAACGACGCCGTGCCCTGCGATGCAATCAGCGCCTGCTTCTCCTCGCTCCCGTTCGTCTCAACGAGCGGCTTTCCGGCCCAGTCAAAGCCGATACCGGCCGTGTAGGACAGGTGGCCGATGGGACGGGCGTTGTCGACCATCATGCCGCTGTCGGACTGCGACCCAACAGGGTGGAAGGAGCGTACTTCGAAGCCGCTCGGG
>CAIWGR010000393.1 GCA_903912275.1 uncultured delta proteobacterium | reverse complement strand
CTCAGTCTCACCGACGAGGAGCAGGAGGAGTTTCGGCGCGCGTCGCGGGAACTGACCAAAAACGCGCTACGCATCGAGGCCTGGCTCGCCTTCTTCCTCATCCCCTGCTTCGGCGTCCTCGACTGGGTGGTCCTCCCTGACTATTTCCGCATCTTCATGTTCCTGCGCCTCGCAGGCAGCGTCGTCGCGCTCGCAACCGCGCTCGCCTGCCGCTCGCAGAGCCCCTTTGTCGCGCGGCACATCGAGGCGATCTCCATCGCATTCCATGTCTCCCTCACCACCGTCATCGCCACCATGTGCTGGTTCGATGGAGGCCTCGACTCGCCCTACTACGCGGGCATGGTCCTCATCTACCTCGGCTTCGGTCACTTCCAGCTCATGCCGCTGGCCAAGGCCGCGCTTGTCCCCGTCCTCAGCTACATCATCTACATCGCCCCAGCCCTCACTGGCGCCATCCACATCGCGTCGCCGGCTTCGGCCATCAACAACCAGTTCTTCCTCATTTCCTTCGGCTTCATCACCGTCGTCTCCTGCAACCAGAAACTCCGCCTCCAGATGCGGCAGTTCCTCACCAACCGCAGCCTCGACCTCGCACGCACCGAGGCCGAACAGGCCAACGAGAAGCTCAAGCAACTCGACCGGATGAAGTCCCAGTTCTTCGCCAACATCACACACGAACTCCGCACCCCGCTCACCATGATCCTCGCCCCCGTCGAGTCGGCGAACGACGGAGCCCGCGGGGTCGTCCCGGCCCACCTTGCCCCCACGCTCAAGGACGTCTGGCGCAACGGCCTCAAGCTCCTCAAGCTCATCAACGACCTCCTCGACTTCTCCAAACTCGAAGAGGGCTTCGCCCGCCTTCGCATCGACGAAACCGACCTCCCCGCCTTCGTCCGACAGATCACCGGCTACGCAGCCGACATGGCCGCCCGAAAGGAGATCACCCTCTCCTTCGTGGTCACGGAAGACCCAGGCACCATGCACCTCGACCACGAGAAGCTCGAGCGCATCGTCGTCAACCTTGTCGACAACGCCCTCAAATTCACACCCATCGCCGGCCACGTCCAAGTCACCATCGACTGCACTCCGACCCACGCCTTCGTCCGCGTCAAAGACAACGGCATTGGCATCGCACCCGAGGCACTCGAACGGGTCTTCGAGCGCTTCACCCAGGCCGACGGCTCCATCCATCGCCAGTTCGGCGGCACGGGAATCGGCCTCGCCTTCGCACGAGAACTCGCCCGCCTCCACGGCGGCGACATCTCCGTCACAAGCGAACCTGGCCAGGGCTCCGTCTTCACCCTCAGCCTCCGGCGCGGGCGCGACCACTACGACCCCAATCTCATGGACCGACGCAAGAAGGCCGCCCCCGCCGGCGCCGCCATCCGAGGCGACGATGCAGGGCCTGCGGAGTGGGCGCGCCACCTCACCGAGCGCCTGGACTACAAGTTCCAAGGCATCGACGAGGCCACCGAACGCCGCGCCGTCCCCCGCTCCGACGACGAGGGCAAGACCAGCAAGGTCCTCATCGTCGAAGACAACCCCGACATCCTCCGCCTCCTCAACCTCGAACTCTCCGTCGAACACTCCGTCTATGTCGCCAAGGATGGCCGCCAGGGCATCGAACTCGCCCTCCGCGAAGAGCCCGACGTCATCCTTACCGACTTCATGATGCCCGAGGTCGACGGCCTCACCCTCATCCGAACCCTGCGCGCCGAGAGCCGCACCGCAGACATCCCCATCATCATGCTCACCGCCAAAGGCGATGTGGAAAACCGTCTCGCGGCCGCAGAGGCCGGCGCAGACCTCTACCTCTCCAAGCCCTTCAGCACCCGCGAAGTGCGCGCCGCCGTCAACGCCCAGCTCAAGCGCCGCGGACGCCAGGTCGGCAACATCATCCGCGCACAGGTGCAGAGCCTCGAGCTCATCTCCGCCAGCCTCGCGCACGAGATCCACAACCCGCTCGCCTACATCAAAAACGCCAACACCATCGTCACAGAGAACATCGAAAAGCTGCTCCGCATCATCGCAGACCCAGCCCTCTCCGACGAAGACAAGACCAAGCGCATCGACGCCATCCGCAACCGGCTCGGCCGCTCCACCACCATCGCCGACCAGGGTGTGGAACGCATCTCACAGATCGTCGATCTCGTCCGCCGTTACGCACGCGCCGGCTACAGCCCCGAGCCCGTCACCTTCTCCATCGACGACTCCCTCCAAGACGTCCTCCGGCTCATCCACAGGCCGCACGATGGCGTCACACTCCACCCCGATCTCACCGCCGGCGATGCCCTCCTCCGCGTCCGCCCCGAAGAGCTCCACCTCGTCTGCCGCAACCTTATCCAGAACGCCGTCGAAGCCATCGGCGAACGGGGCGACGTCTGGATCTCCGCCCGCCGCGAGAAGGACGACATCGCCATTGTCATCCGCGACAACGGCCCCGGCATCAACCGCGAACACATGTCCCGCATCTTCACCCCCTTCTTCTCCACCAAGGAGACGGGCAAAGGCATGGGCATCGGCCTCTCCATCGCCTTCCAGATCGTCAACAACGCCGGCGGCTCCATCGAGGTTGCCAGCACACTCGGCGAAGGCGCCACCTTCACCGTCCGCATCCCGGTGATGACACACACATAGTTCGCTCTTGGCCTCACCGCCGCGACTCTGGTAGCCCGCCTGTTCTCCAACCCGAGGATTTCATGCGCAATCTCACCATCCACAAGTTCGGCGGAACCAGCGTTGGCTCAGCAGAGCGGATCACCGCTGCAGCCGCCATCATCGCCGCCTCGCAGCAACCTGCCCTCGTCGTCACCTCCGCCATGAGCGGCACCACAGACGCCCTCCTCCGCGCCATCTCCGCCGCCGCCGACGGCCGCGCCGACGAGGCCCGCGCAGAGGTCGAAGCCATCACGCTCCGACACCACGAGACCCTCACCGCCCTCAACGATGCCAGCAGTCAAACGGGCGCCCGCGTCGCCCTCCTCTGCGACGAACTCACCCACCTCATCGAGGCCATCGTCGCGCTCGGGGAGGCAAGCCCGCGCTCCAAGGACCGCATCGTCTCCGTCGGCGAAAAGCTCGCCACCGAACTGCTCGCGCTTGCGCTCGAAAGCGCCGGCCGCTCGGCCCTTCCCTTCAGCGCCGACACCTTCCTCGAGACCGACGCCCGCTTCACCCAGGCGAGCCCCATCCCCCACATCACCGCAGGCCGCGTCCGCCGCGCCCTCACGCCCCACCTCGACGCTGGCACCATCCCCGTCGTCACCGGCTTCATCGGCTGCTCCGCGGAAGGACACACCACCACGCTCGGCCGCGGCGGCAGCGACTTCTCCGCCACCCTCATCGGTGCCGCACTCGAAGCCGCCGACATCATCATCTGGACCGACGTCCCCGGCGTCTTCACCGCCAACCCCCGCATCGTCCCCGAGGCGCTCGCCATCCCCCAGCTCCACCATCGCGAGGCCGCCGAGCTCTCTTTCTACGGCGCCAAAGTCCTGCACCAGCGCACCATCCAGCCCGTCAGCGGAACCGACGCCCGCGTCTGGATCAAGAGCTCTTTCGAACCCCACCTCGAAGGCACCCTCGTCGACCGCAACCAGCTCATCGGATCCCACCCGGTCAAGGCCATCAGCGCCGTCCCCGGACAGGCCATCGTCAATGTCGAAGGCCGCGGTATGGCCGGCGTCCCCGGCATCGCCGCACGCATCTTCGGCGCCCTCGCCCGCCACGAAATCAGCGTCACCCTCATCTGCCAGTCCAGCTCCGAAGCCTCCATCTGCTTCGCCATCCCGACCGCCGAGGTCGCCTCCGCGGAGACCGCCCTCAAGCAGGAGCTCCGCATCGAACTCGCCGAGGGCTCCATCGACGACATCACCATCCTCCCCGACTGCGGCATCCTCGCCGTCGTCGGACTCGGTATGGCACACACCACGGGCGTCGCCGCACGCGTCATGACCGCCCTCGCCAAGCAGGGCGTCAGCCTCATCGCCATCGCGCAGGCCTCATCGGAGCTCAACATCTCCGTGGTCATCCGCGAGACCGAGATCCCCGCCGCCACCCGCGCCCTCCACCGGGCCTTCGAACTCCACCGCCTCGACACCGGCAAAGACGCCGGCGGCCACCTCGACATCATCCTTTTCGGGGTCGGCAAAATCGCCCGCGCCCTCGTCGAGAACCTCGACCGCCACGCCCCCACCATCCGCGCACGCTACGGCCTCATCCCCCGCCTCGTCGCCGTCGGAGACCGCTCCGGCTACCTCCTCCAACCCTCCGGTCTCGACCCAACCAGCATCGCCGACCTGCTTCGCGTCAAGGCTGCAGGCGGCCCCATCACCGACCTCGCCGGCGCGACAGCCTCTAGCGACCCGCGCGACCTCCTACGCGCCTCGCTACGCTACCGCCTCTCCCACCCCACCCTCGTCGACCTCTCCGACGCCGCGGTCGCCGCAGACCTCTACGACATCGCCTTCGCCGAAGGCTGCGACGTCGTCACCGCCAACAAGAAGCCGTTGGCGACGCCGCCCGAACGCTACAACGCCATGCGCGAGCTCCAGCGCACAGGCGGCCGCATCCTCCGCGCAGAGGCCACCGTCGGCGCCGGTCTCCCCGTCATCGACACCCTCGAGATGCTCCTCGCCACAGGCGACCGCATTCACCGCGTCGACGGCTCCCTCTCCGGCACGCTCGCCTTCCTCATGGAGCGCCTCGAGTCCGGCCAGCCCTTCTCCGAGGCGGTCCGCGACGCCGAGGCCGGTGGCTACACCGAACCCGACCCCGTCGCCGACCTCACCGGCGACGACGTGGTCCGAAAGGCCATCATCATCTCCCGCATCGGCGGCCTCTCACCGGGCCACATCGAGATCGAGCAGGAGGGCTGGGTCGACGCCTCTCTCGCAGGCCTCCCCCTCCCCGTCCTCCTCGAGCGCCTCAAGGCCTTCGACGCCCCCATCGCCGCCCGGCTCGCCGCTGCCCGCGAACGCGGCGAGGTCATCCGTTTCGTCGCCAGCGTCGAGCCCGGCCGCATCCGCGTCGGCCCCCAGTCGCTCCCCCTCGACGCCCCGCTCGCCCGCCTCGCCCGCACCGACAACATGATCGTCATCGCCTCCGAGCGCTACGATCAGCGCCCGCTCGTCGTCACCGGCCCCGGCGCAGGCGTCCAGGTCACCGCCATGGGCGTCCTCAGCGACATCCTCCGCATCATCGCCGAGCGAGGCTGACCATGCGCGCCGCCTCCCGCACCTGCTTCGCGCCGGCCACCGTCTCCAACCTCGGCCCCGGCTTCGACCTCCTCGGCCTCGCCATCGAGGGCATCGGCGACACCGTCACCGCCCGCCTCGCCGCAGAGCCGGGCGTCACCGTCGAGCGCATCCTCGGCGACAAGGGCCGTCTCTCGCTCCTCCCCGCGGAGAACACCGCCGCCATCGCGGCCACCAGCACCCTTCGCCTCGCCCACCGCACCGAAGGCATCGCCCTCACCATCCACAAAGGCATGCCCCTCGGCTCCGGCCTAGGCTCCTCCGCCGCCAGCGCCGCCGCCGCCGCGCTCGCCGTCAACCTGCTCCTCGGCTCCCCGCTCAAGCGCTCCGAACTCGTGGCCGCAGTCCTCGACGCAGAAGAGGCCGTCTCCGGCCGCCACGCCGACAACGCCGCGCCCGCCCTCCTCGGCGGCCTCGTTCTCGTCCGCTCGCTCGACCCCATCGACATCCTCCGCCTGCCCCTCCCACCCGACCTCTTCGTCGCCGTCGTGACACCCGACTGCGAGGTCTCCACCCGCGCCGCCCGCGAGCTCCTGCCCAAGCTGATCCCCCTCCGCGCCCGCACCGAGAACGCAGCCAACATCGCCTCCTTCGTCGCCGCCTGTTACACCCGCGACCTCGGCCTCCTCGCGGCCTCCATTGTCGACCCCGTCGTCACCACGCCGCGACTCGGCCTCATCCCCGGCGGCGCAGCCGCCCTCGACGCAGCGCAGGCCGCGGGCGCCCTCGCCAGCTCCATCAGCGGCTCCGGGCCCTCCCTCTTCGCACTCTGCCACACCCGCGCCACCGCGCAGCGCGCTGCTGCCGCCATGGTCGCCACCTTCGCTGCCCACAACCTCGCCGCCACCCCCGTCGTCTCTCCCGCCGACGGCCGAGGCGCACGCGAAGTGCAGGACCCGCTCGCATGAACCAGCCCATCCCAAGCG
>CAIWGR010000392.1 GCA_903912275.1 uncultured delta proteobacterium | reverse complement strand
TCTCGCGGATGACCGTGACCTTGATCTGACCGGGGTAGGTCATCTCGGCCTCAATCTTCAGCGCGATCTCCTTGCTGAGTTGGAAGGCCTGGGCGTCGCTCACGCGCCGCTCGACCATCACCCGCACCTCGCGGCCGGCCTGCACAGCGTAGGCCTCGGCCACGCCCTTGAAGCTGCCCGAGATGCGCTCGATGTCGCGGAGCCGCTGCTGGTAGTTCTCGGCCATCTCGCGGCGTGCGCCGGGGCGGGCACCTGAGATGGCGTCGCCCGCGATGACCAGATGTGCGTAGACGCTGTTCTGCTTCACCTCGTCGTGGTGGGCGGCGACCGCGTTCACCACGATTTCGTCTTCGCCGTGCTCCTTCAGGAAGACGGCGCCGATCATCGCGTGGCCACCACCGGCGGCCTCGGCGAGCGAGACATCGTGGTCCATCGCCTTGCCGATGTCGTGCAGGAAGCCGCAGCGGCGGGCCAGCTTGACGTTGAGCTTGAGCTCCTCCGCCATAAGGCCGCAGAGCCAGCCAACCTCGATGCTGTGGGACCAGATGTTCTGCGCGTAGGAGGTGCGGTACTTGAGCCGGCCCATCATCTTGACGATGGCGGGGTCGAGCCCGGCGAGGCTGAGGATGTTGGCCGCCTTCTTGCCGGCCTCGCGGTTGATGTTGTCCATCTCGCCCTGCACCCGCTCGAGCATGGCCTTGACCGCCTCGGGGTTGATGACCTGCTGCGAGGCGAGCCGCTCGAGGGTGATGCGGGCGATCTCGCGGCGGACCGAGTCTTGCGAGGCGATGCCGATGACGCGGCTGGTGGGGTCGTGCTTGGTGTCGACGCCGCCAAGCTTCTCGAGCGTGGTGAGGTTGAGGTTCTCTGCGTCCACAAGGCGGCTCTGCACCTCGTCGCTCGGCAGGGTGACGTTGGTGCCGGGGCGGTCGCTCGGGTAGCGGCCCGAGTAGCGCTGGATGGCGGTGGCGAGCATCTTCTTGGTGCGCCGGTCGCTGTCTTCGGAGAGGTTGTCGTCTGCGGTGCGGGCGTAGCGGCCTGCATCGTGGCGGGCCGTCTCGGTGAGCTCTGCGACGAGGCTGTCGCGGGCCTCGGCGACGGTCATGCCGGCCAGCTCGGCGAGCCTGTCGAGGAAGCCAGCGTCGCGGGCCTCGAGTGCGGCGACCTTGTCGTCATAGAGCTTGAAGGCGTGGTCGACGATGACGCGGGCATCGGCAATCTCTCGGGCGCGGACATCGAGCGCGGTGGAGCGCTCGAGCAGCGAGGCCTCGCGGGTGGTGACCCGGTCTTCGAGGCGGGCGATCTCGGCGCGCCGGTCTTTGAGGTCCTCTTCGATCAGCGAGAGGGCGCGGGCCTTGGCCTCTGCCGCGCGGGCCTTACTGCCTGCGGCGACTGCGGCGGCTTCGGCCTTGCCGGCAGCGAGGATGCGGTCGGCCTCAGCGCTGCCAGTGCCACCGGAGGCGCCAGGCTGGCCGGCCTTGCGCTGCGCCACCGTGAAGGCGGCCGCACCGGCGAGCGCAGCCGCGATGAGTGCTACGAGGAGCTCCGCCATGGCTACGACGGGGTCCGGAGCGACATCTTGCCGCGCGCCGTCGATTCGGCGCGGGTCTCGCGGATGACGGAGACGAGGATCTGGCCCGGGTAGGTGAGCTCCTCCTCAATCTTGCGGGCAATCTCTTTGGTGAGCTGGTAGGCGCCGTCGTCCGAGATGGTCGCATGCTCGACCATCACGCGCACTTCGCGGCCTGCCTGCACGGCGTAGGCCTTGTCGACACCCTTGAAGGAGAGGGCGATGCGCTCGAGGTCGCCGAGCCGCTGGACGAATCCTTCGAGGGCCTCGCGGCGTGCGCCGGGCCGGCTGCCGGAGAGCTCGTTGGCGGCCATGACGAGGTGGGCGT
>CAIWGR010000391.1 GCA_903912275.1 uncultured delta proteobacterium | reverse complement strand
TTCTTCTACCGCCTGATGCGCCGGCAGACCGGCTGGCTCATGGAGGGCGACGACCCCGAAGGCGGCCAGTTCAACTTCGACGCAGAAAACCGCAAGGCGCTCCCCCGTGGGCTCGCCCTCCCCTATCGCACCCGCTTCGCCCCAGACCCCATCACGCTCGAGGTCATCGACCTCGTCCGCAGCCGCTTCCCCGCCAACATGGGAGACGCCCGCGAGTTCGACTGGCCCGTCACCCGGGCAGAGGCCCTGCAGGCGCTCGACCACTTCATCGCCGACTGCCTGCCCCGCTTCGGCGATTACCAGGATGCCCTGCGGACGGGCGAGGCCTGGCTCCACCACAGCCTCCTCTCCACCTCGCTCAACCTCGGACTCCTGCTGACGCGCGAAGTCTGCGAGGCCGCACTCGCTGCCTACGCCGCCGGCAGCATCCCGCTCGCCGCGACCGAGGGCTTCATCCGCCAACTCCTCGGCTGGCGCGAGTTCGTGCGCGGCGTCTACTGGCTCGAGGGGCCCGACTACGACCGCAGCAACGCCCTCTCCGCCAACCGCCCCCTGCCCTCGCTCTACTGGACCGGCGAGACCGACATGCGCTGCATGGCCGACGCCATCGCAACCACGAAGCGCCACGCCTACGCCCACCACATCCAGCGGCTCATGGTCACGGGCAACTTCGCGCTGCTCGCGGGGCTGCAACCCGCAGAGGTCGAGCAGTGGTACCTCGCGGTCTATGCCGACGCCTACGAGTGGGTCGAGCTGCCCAATGTCCACGGCATGGTGCTCTTCGCCGACGGCGGCCGGATGACGAGCAAACCCTACGCGGCCTCGGGCGCCTACATCGACCGCATGAGCGACTCCTGCAAAGGCTGCCGCTACAAGGTCGCCGCCAAGAGCGGCCCGGATGCCTGCCCGCTCGGACCGCTCTACCGGCACTTCCTCATGCGCAACCGCGAGCGGCTCGCTGGCAACCCGCGGCTCGGCATGCCCTTTGCTACGCTCGCGAAGATGACCGAGGAGCGCCGCGCCGAACTCCGCAGTGACGCAGAGGCCTTCCTGGCCAAGCTCGACCGCGGTGAACGGGTCTGACCTCGCCGCCCGCACCGCATTGGTTGCAGCGCCGCCCCCCTCGGTGCTACCGGCTGCCGATCTCGCCCCATCCTCGGACTGCTGCCATGCCGGACGCTAGCACCACGCCCCAAGGCGGCCCGCCGACAGGGCGCATCGACCGCATCCGCGCGCTCGGTGTTGACCTGCGCGACCGATACATGCCCGCCGACTGGCAGGCCTTGCGGCTGCTCCTCGCCCTCTATCTCCTGCTGCAACTCGCTGGCATCGGGTGGGACCTGCCCGCCTCCTTCGAGTGGGAGAACGACGGCGTCGCGCCGCGCGACTTCTTCGCCGGCATTGTCGATAACCTCCCGCCCGGCTCGGGCCACACCTACCCGCTCCTCCACAACCTGCTGCTCGGAATCCTCAGCCTGCCGGTGCTGCTCGTGAGCCTCGTCACCACCCCCGCTTGGACGGGCGATGCCATCTCGGCCCACATCCTGGGCTACGCGACCATGACGCCAGTCTACCTGCTCGCCAAGCTGCTGACGCTTGCGATGAGCACGCTCGCGCTCGGCGCGCTCGCCCGGATCGTTGCCCGCTGCTTCAACCGGCGGGCCGCCCTGCTCGCAACCCTCTTTGCCATGAGCAACCTCTCCGTCGCCTACTACGGCCGCACGGTGAACCTCGACGGCCCCTACCTCTTCTGGATGGCCCTCGCCGCTGACAGGCTTCTCGACCTCTTCGAGCGGGGCGACTGGCGCGACTACCGCGCCTTCGCGCTGCTGGTTGCCGCCTCCATCGCGACCAAAGACCAGGCCTATGCCGCCTGGATCATCACAGCGCCGCTGCTGCTCCTTGCGCTCCCTGCGATGCGCCCATCGGCACTGGCCGCGGGGGCCGCCCACTGGCGGCTCCTGCTTCGCGCGACTGGCATCGGCCTACTCGGGCTCGGAGC
Organism: uncultured delta proteobacterium; assembly: GCA_903912275.1. Lineage (GTDB taxonomy): Bacteria > Myxococcota_A > Bradymonadia > REDH01 > REDH01 > CAIWGR01. The sequence goes on along the minus strand of CAIWGR010000391.1, from coordinate 7,189 downwards.
GATGGGCGGCGCCCTCTGGAACCCGCCCGGCTTCCTCCAGCGCCTGCACAAGATGACCGGACCGGCCAGCCAAGACTGGCGTGCCTACGACCCGACCGTCGCCGGTGTTGGAGCCAACCTCCACGACCTGCTGGCCTCCCTCCCCTCCACCTGGTGGCCGCTGCCATTGCTGCTGCTCACGCTCGCCGGCCTCCTCCTCACCGCGCGATGGCCGGCACAGGGCAGCGGCCGGTCAGCAAAGCTGCTGCGCCTGCTTCCCCTCTTCCTCGCAGTTAGCCACCTGGTCTGCTTCAACCTTGTCGTCGGGCGAGTCGGCCACCGCTTTGCGATGCCGTCGGGCTTCTGGCTGGCAGCCTACACAGGCGTCGCTGCAGACGCGCTGTTCGCCCGCTTCGGAAGACCTGCGCGCCTCACCATCGCAGCTCTCTGGCTCTGGGCTCTGGCCCAGACAGTATCCGTTCAGGTCGCCCAATGGAGCGACGCTCGGTTCGAGGTCGAGCGTTGGCTCCGCACCCTGCCGGCGGGTACCCGCATCAACATCGCCGGCCCCGTGGTCCCACAGCCCCGCTGGGGGTTGGGAAGCCTGGCGGCGCTTCGTGTTTCCCGTCTTGGGCCGCAGCCCCCCGCACGGCGCAACCCACTGCCCGGTGTGACGGAGGTCAAGGCCAGCCTCGACGAACTGACGGCCTCGTCGCCGGAGGTCGTGGTTGTGCCCGAGATATTCGTCCGCACCTTCCTGCCGAAGCAGATCGCGGAGGGCGAGCGGCTGCCGGCAGTCGTCACGCAGAAGCGGGCAGGCGGCGGCGAGGCCCTCTTTGCGCAGGTCCACGCCGGCACGCTGCCGGGGTACACGGTCCGGCTGATACCGAACGGCTACCCGAGCTGGATGGAGCAGATCGGGCTGCCGCTCCCCCATGTGCACGGCTCCGTTGGCGAAGCCATCTACATCATCGTCCGCAACGATATCGGGCTAGAACTCCCCCGCCCCTGAAGGCCAACCTTCAGAGCTCTTCGAGCAGTTCAGCCTCGATTTTCATGAGCTCAGGCGAGAGCTTCTCTACCAAGAACGGGATGAGTTCCTCGCGCGCCACGAGGTCGACGAAGGAACGCGCCATGAAGGGAAGGACCGTTGCGGGGTTGCCCGTCGTGCGATCCGTATAAAAGAACATGGTGCGCTGCTTCAGCGGCGTCACGGGAATGGGGCGTGCCAGGTCGGCGAAGGAGGCCACGGTCGCGATGGTCCAACGGGTACCGTTGTTTCGCGGGGCCTCGACCAATCGCGTTATCTCGAACGGCGCCGCAACCGACCACTCCGTAAACCAGTCAATCATTCGGTCGCCCGGCAGCCAACCCTGCTCGGTCGGATTCGTCCCGTATGTCGGGAGGCAGACAATCTCATTGCCCCGCTGCGCGGCCGCCATCTTCAGCCGAAGGGGCCCCCGGCCGAGGTCCTCCGCGATCCCGCAGAGCCGCTGCCACTCCGGCGAGGCGCACATCGCCCGGTAGATGGGCTCCACCCGCGCGACCTCCTCCTCCCACTGCGCCTGCCCCTCCGCGAGCTCGCGCAACTTGGTTTCGAGGAAGAAGCGCTGCTTGGCCTCCTGCAGCTCCTTGGCGGTGGATTCGCGCCTAGACTCCGCATCGGAGAGCTCCCTCTCCGCCTCGTCATGGTCCGAAACCGCGGATTCCGCGCGGCGCTCCGCTGCAACCAGCCGAGCAATCTCTTCAAATTGCTTAAGACGCGAATCGATGCTCATCGTTCCTCCTCATCGTCGCGAAGTTCTCACTTCGCCGGGCATTGCCACCGTGCCGGAAATCGGCCGGTTGGCTGGGCTTCAAAGGGCCTCGTCCCTCCACCCATCTGGATTGCTTGGTTGTGCTCGCTTCCCGTGAGACGCATGAGCCATCCGGATTTATTCTGACGCATTCACGACACTGCCACGCAGCATGAATCCTGGGGTTGGCGGGTGCGGCGCGGCGTGCGTCAGCAACTGAAATGCGCCTGCGACGGCGCAGATGGGACGCCCGCTCCAAGCCCCTCCCAAAAATCTGCACCCCCCTCCGCAACAACGGGCCACAGACGCCGATAACCGACCATCACACTTGCGTGAGGTCACATGTCGCAACGAGAAGTCACCGACAACAAGGCGCTCGAAAACCACGCGAGCGCGGTCATGACCAGCGGGCAGCCGCCGGGCAGTTTTGGCCACCAGCGGGTGCTCGCCCATACCGCCATCTTTGTCGACCTCTTCATCGACGGCCGCATCGGCGTCTCGCCCGTCTGGGGCCCCTTGGTGCCCTTCATGGAGGGCCGCCTGGTTGCGGTCGAGTTCGTCTCCGGCTGGCTCTCGAAGAAGATGCTCATGCGCTACATCGCCGAGGCGCAGCTTCTGCTCCACAATGAGCAGGAGGGTAATCTGGGGCCCGACGATGGGCGGCTCATCATCATCTGCCATGACATGCCGATGGCGCGGATGGCGGAGCTCGCGGAACATATCACGCCCGGCCCCGTGCCCGGCATCTGGCATTACAACCTGGCCGGCGCCGGAAGTGCCATCATCTGCGCGGCCAACCTCCTGCTCGACGCGCCGGGCAACAGCTGCCTCCGATTTGCTGTTGCAAAACCTCCGCACGCCGAGCATCTACAACGATTATTCGCGGTTGCCCGCGACACCACCATCCCTGAGCCCCTGCGTATTGACGCCATAAGGAGCACCTACATGTTGGACGAAGCCCGCAGCCATTTCAGTGAACTTCCCATCTGGCACGACCTCTTGGCAGAGCTAGACCGCCAGACGCCGCGCATCCTCGCCGAGCAGCGAGCCGACGCTGTGAAGGAGGGTGTCGCGCAGGGTGTCGCGCAGGGCAAGGCGGAGGGCGTCGCGCAGGGCAAGGCGGAGGGCAAGGCGGAGGGCGTCGCACAGACCGTTGACGACCTGCTCGTAGCGGCGGCCGCCCATCTCTCGCCCGAGACCATCGAGAAGCTCCGCACGCAGCGTGACCCTGTCGCGATTGCGCTCGCGATGGCCGGAATCTCGAAGTAGCACGAAGGCGCCGAAGCCTAGGCTCTTTCACGCGACGCCACCCGCGCGGCGACTGTCACAGTCCGAGGAGGTCTCGGAGCCGCGCCATGGCCAGGAGGGTACTGAGTTCGAGCTCCGCAATGCAGAGCTTCTGCGCCGCCGGTTCGACCGCATCCGCGCGGGCAGCCTCTGCCCGAAGTCTCTCATAGACGCCGGGCGGAAGGTCTCGTTCAGGGTCCAATTCGCGGTCATCCAGGTCGTTTTCGATGTCGCGCCAGAATTGCTCCTGTTCCTCCGCCTCGACCTCGGCCAGCTCATCTTCATCGAGGCCCCCGTACCGCGCATACCAGTCTTCCTGCATCGACGGGTCGTCGGGAATCTGGTCGTCGCACCACTGCTCCAACAGTGGCTGGAATGCCGCGTCGACCGCCTTTTCATGGGCCCTGCGGGCCGCGTTGCGCCGACGGCGCGCCCGACGGAACGCTGCCGCATCCGGCGTCAGCATTGCGCGCAATTCCGTGTGATCAGAGTCGTTCTGCTCAGCCATCTCACCCTCCTTGTTGGAACGAGGCATCGCTCGTCGCTCCAACAGGACGCGGCAGATGGCCTCTTCTTCTAAGACACGCCAGCGGCCCAAAAGGTTGCAAATATCTGCATTGCCTCGTCCGATTTTCGTTCCGCGCCCCCCCTGAACCGACCTACCCGATGGATGCCGCGACGCGGTCGCAGAACCGGTTGGCCTGCTTCCTGCCCGCCGGTACCCCGTCACGGCAACCCCGCACCAGACCCCTCGACAACACACCGCGACGCAGCTGCCGCGGCCGTCGCTTCGTTGCGCTGCCGCCTCCACCCAAGTAGCAGGCTCCCCGTCTCTCGGCCCCTCCGCGCAACCGCCTCCATGCCAGACCAGCCCACGCCACGCGAGGCAGCCAAGCCGCTGCGGCTCCTGCTCCTCACGCGCACGCTGCCTGTGCACGGTGTGAGCGGCGCGAGGAGCTACGTGGCCGCCGTCATCGAGGCGCTCGAGGCCGAGGGCCACACGGTTGATGTTGCCGCGTTGAACGCCGATGCCGACGCGTCGGGGAGTGCCTTTCGGCTTCCCAGCTTTCGGCCGGGTCGGGGCGCAGTGCGGGTGCGCGGGTTTCGCCTCCTTCGCGGACTGCTTGTCCCCACCGCTGCGCCCACAGACCTGGTCTTGCGGCGCGGCCAACGCCTGCTGCGCAAGGCAGGGATCCCCGTTGCAGCGTTCGACCCGCTCGACAACTGGCTTCGGCCACCAAGCGCTTCGGAGCATCGGTTTGCGCGGCAAGCTGTGCGTGACCTGCAGCCAGACGCCCTGCTTCTGAACGGCGCTGCGCTGGCTCCGCTGGCAACCACGGCGCGCGCAGCCTCTGGGGGCAGCCTCCGCGTTGCGACCCTCACTCACGACGTGCTCCATGAACGGGCAGCCTCGCTCGCCGGTTCGGCCACGCTGGGGGAGCAGAGCGCCCGCCTGAGCGCCTGCACCGAGGCCTGGGAGCGCGCTCACCTGCTCGCCTCCGACTGCATTGTCGCCATCCAGTGGCAGGACGCAGCCACCTTCGCGCGCCTCCTGCCCGAGCGCACCACCGTGGTCACCCCCATGCCAGCCATCGCGCAGCCGCCCTCCGCGTCGAGCGAGCCGCTCCTGCTCTTTGTCGGCTCCGCGGTGGCGACCAACGTGGAGGCCGCCCGCTGGCTGCTCGCGGAGGTCTGGCCGCGCATCGCTGCAGGCAACGCATCAGCCTCGTTGCGCATCGTTGGCGACGTGAGCGGAGCCGTGGCGGACGATGCCGCAGGCCTGGCGCGCGTCACGCTTGCAGGGCGTACAGCCGACCTCTTGCCGCTGCTGCGGAGCAGCATCTCGCTCGTTCCACTCCGCTCGGGCTCGGGGCTGAAGATCAAGTTGGTCGAGGCCCTGGCTGCGGGGTCACCGGTTGTCAGCACCTCGGTGGGGCTGCAGGGGCTCCCGGACGACCTGGCAGGCACGAGCCGAGCTGATGACGCCGCCACCTTTGCCGATGCAGCACTGCGCCTGCTCGGCGACGCGCCGTACCGAATCGAGGCCAGCCGTGGCGCAGTCGAGAGCGCGCGGCTCCGCTTTTCGCCCGCCGTTGCTGTCCGACCCCTTATCGAGGCGCTGCGCGCATGAAGGCCACCTCCATCACCCTCATCGACCCCGTCCTGCGCGACACGACCGGCCACCAGCTCGGCTACCTGCTTGCCGTCGGCAAGGAGCTCCGCGCACGCGGCCTGCAGGTGGACACGGTGCTGCCTGCAGACACCGCGCCCGCTGCCATCGAGCAGCTTGCCGACGCGGGGCTCATGCCTGCGGCAACCCTGCCCTCCATGCGGGCCATCGATACGACGCGCGCGGCCACCCTCCGCTGGCTCGGCCAGAGCGGACAAACCTGGCGCGGCGGGCTCCGGACAGACAGGCGCAGCGAACTCTGGTTCATCAACGCGGAGCCGTCACTGATGGGCGGTATCGCGCTGACTGCTGCGCGGAATGAGCAGCCGGTGCTGGCCCACCTCTTTCGCTGGTTCGATGCAGACGGTCCGCTCCGCACCGACAGGGCCCTGTTTGCAGGTGGCGTTGCTGCAGCCTGCCGCCTGCTCGCGGAGCGCGGAAAGCTGGCACTCGTTGGTCAGACGGCGCCCATCGCGGCGCACCTGCAGGAGATGACCGGTATCTCATCCGTCACCGTTGGCCCCATGGTCGTGTCGTGGCCTGCAGCACCCGCCGCCGTTGCTCCGACCGAGCGGTCCGGACCGCCGCGGGTGGGCTTCCTCGGGCAGGCACGCTCCGAGAAGGGTTTTTACCTGCTCGCAGAGGCGCTCGAACTGCTCACGGAGCCCCACCAGATTGAGCTGCACGCCTCTCCGGCTCCCGGCGAACCGGTCGAACGCTGGCAGACGGCCATGGACAGGCTGCAGGAGCGCGGCGCGACGCTCTACCGTGGGCCGCTCTCTGCCGAGGATTATTGGGCGCTGCTGGAGCGGCTCGATGTCGTTGCCCTGCCCTATGACCCGGTCCGTCATGCCCATCGCACCTCGAACATCCTGACGGAGGCGATCGGTGCGGGCGCTCTGCCCGTTGTGCCGGCCGAGGGCTGGCTCGGGGGCGTCGGTGGCCAGCACGGCGCGGAGACCTTTACCCCGTGGAATGCAGCGGCGCTTGCAGCGGCCATCGACCGAGCGCTCCGTCGTGTGGCGGCCGCGCGTGGCTCCTCTTCTGCAGGGTCGCAACAGGCCTGGCGCCGGCTCCACTCAGCCGCGGGCTTCGTCGACGCCGCGCTTGCTGCCAGAGAGGCCGCCTTGGCCCGGAGCGCAGGACGACTCAGCCGGCCTTGAAGATTCGGATGGTGATCTGGTTGCCCGACTGCTCCGCCTCGACACGGCTCACGCCATCAAAGGCCGAGGCCTCAATGCGGTGACGCCGGTTGCGGGGTCCGCTCCAGACCTCGGGTTGGCCATCGCGAATGCAGAAGTTCCAGCCGTGCATGCCGCCGTAGTTCGCATGCTCGCCCTCGTTCTCCTCATGGTCGAGCCAGACCAGACCGCCGGGTGCGCAGACAGCCACCATCTGACGGATGACCTCCCACGGGTCGGTCATGTGGTCGAGCGTGTTCCGCGCGTGGACGATGTGGAAGGGCGTGGCGCCGAACTCCGCGGCAATCCGCTCTGCGGGAACGGGGCGTGTGCGAACAGGCGGGGTGAGCCGATGGCGCAAGAAGAGGAGATCGTACCCGCGGGCGAGCGCGTCGGTCGGCACCAACACGAGCTGCTTCGTGGGGTGGTTGGGCGCGACAGAGGTGATGGGGCCCGACCCGACATCGAGCACCCGAACGGGGTTGTGCGGTTGCAGCGCGACGGCCTCGCCGAGGGGCCCGGATAGCTCCCGTTTGCCGGCCATGCGACCCGCAAACTCTTCTGGCCACTGCAGCCCTCCCGTCCGCATCCAGCGGTCCCAGAAGCGGAGCTCGGTGAGAAAACCGAAGAGCCGAAGCCGACCGGTCCAACGACGGGACGCCATGATGATGCCATTGATGCAGAGGCGCACAAGCGCGCGCCGCCGCATCTACTCAATGGCATGGCTGCCGACAAGGCGCGCGAGCGGGAGCGCAGCCGCGCGGTCGCGCTTGCGA
>CAIWGR010000390.1 GCA_903912275.1 uncultured delta proteobacterium | reverse complement strand
TCTGACGCCGCGGAGTAACCCGCCCGTTTCGCGGTGACGAGGGCTCCGGTTTCGGGGCCCTTCACCGTTTTGGACTACCGCTCCCGCCCCAACTGCCGCTCGAACCAGAAGGCCCCGAAGGGGAGGCTGACCGCCACCACCGAGATAGCCATCCGGTGCAGCGACCAGCGGGCCGCTGTCGCATAGCTCAGCAGCAACATCCCGAAGGTCACGAACAGCAAGCCGTGCGCCATGCCGACCACCCGTACCGCCTCCGGCATGCCGAACCCGTACTTCAGCGGCATCGCCACAAAGAAGAGCATCAGCGCAGAGACACCCTCCGCAAAGCTCGCGCGTCGGAGCCAGGTGGGGTCGGGGGCTTGCGTGTCGCTCATGGCTCGGCCTTCGGTACGGGGGGCGCCGCTGCAACGCCACCCGCGGCGCCGGCATTCCAGCGCCCCATCGCGGCCCGCTCGTAGCCCGATGCACCCAGCCGGCGCATCGCTGCGGCGTCTTCGGCGGGCGTGCAGGCGGCGGGAAGGGCGCAGCCATCGCGCGGCTCGCCCTCCGGTGATGCAAGGCCATGCTCGTCGCGTGGCTCCCAGACGGCGAAGACAAGCGCGCGGGCCTTGTCCACCTGCGCCTTGTCAGGCGTCTCGACCCGCGACATCGCCGAGAGCAGGCCTACCGCGAAGGCAAGGGAGGCCAGCGCCGCGGCCCAGCCCGGCCAGCCCCGTTCGCGCGCAGCCTCGGCCACCACGGCGCCCCAGCATCCGAACGCCAGCATCGCCACCAGCCCCACCGCCCAGGCCCCCGGCACACCGAACCAACCGAGCGTCGTGTGTGGCCAGACCCCCCGAGAGACAAGGTAGGTACCCAGTTCAAACACCGGGTTGAGGGAGTCGAGCGGGTAGTGCGGGAAGAAGGCGGCGGAGATGCCGCAGACAAACATCGCCACCAGCACAAGCGCCGCGGTTGCAGCCCAGAGCAAATCGCCCACCCGGGTCTCCCGCAGTTCGGCCAGCACCTGCAGCAGATACCAGGCCAGAACCGGCACCGCAGGCACGATATACCGCGGGCCGGCACCCCAGCCACCGCGCCAGTCTTGGACCATCGAGATGAAGATGCCGTAGACCACCAAGGTGCCGATGGCGAGCAGCGCGGGTTCGCGGAGCCGCGGCGAGGTTACGGCCAGCGACAGGGTGACTACCGCCAGGATGGTCCAAGGCGCGAACCAGAAGAGGCCCGTGGCCGGCGCGAAGAAGCTCCCCATGAAGGCGTTGGACTGCAGCGCCTTGAGCCCGAAGAAGCCGCCCGAAACATAGGCCGCAAAGGTGGGGTTCTCCAGGTTGGCGTAAGGCGTCGAACCGATGCTCCCGAAGGCCCGCAGGTGATAGAGCGCCAGCAGACCGATGGGCAGCAGCGACCCCATCACCGATAGCATGGTAAAGCGTACCCGCTTTGGCGAGCCCCAGAAGCCCAGCAGCCACGCGACGCCCGCGCCGAGCAGGCCGGGATATTCGAGCATCACCGCGGTACCGAAGCAGAGCCCCGCCAGCAGCGGGAGGTGGGGCCGGTCTGGATCGCGCCGATGGGCGAGCACCGCGAGGTAGCCGCCGAAACTCGCAGCGGCCGCGACCGAATGGGAGACCGCCAGCCCACCGTAGGAGAGCAGCGTGCTGCCGAGCGCGAGCATGAGGAGGCCGAGCAGCCGTGTGGGAAGGTGGTCGGTAACCCAGCGGGTTGCGCGGAAGTAGAAGGCAAAGAAGAGGAGCAGCGGCAGCGTGGTGGCGCCCAGACGGGACCAGGAGACCACCGCATGCTTCGTCGCCTCGACGCCGCGCAGGGCCGAGACCTTGAGCCCGAGCCAGACGGCCGGCGCAGCGAGGTAGGAGGTGCCGGGCGCCTTGCCGGGGAAGAGGAGGTCGCCCTTCTTCGCCTTGTCGTTCACATAGCCCCAGCGCGAAACCAGGCTGTTGATGGCGAAGGTGTGCGACTCCGCGAGCGACATCGCCATGTAGACCCGCACATTCTCGTTCGGGTTGTTCAGCTTCTCGAAGTAGGG
>CAIWGR010000389.1 GCA_903912275.1 uncultured delta proteobacterium | reverse complement strand
CGCCATCGACAAGCTGGCGCAGCAGCAGGCCGAGGAGATTCGCCTCAAGCTCGTGAAGCAGAAGATTGACTGGAGCCGAGCCGACAACGTGATTCAGCCCGTCAAACTCCAGATCACCAGCGACCACCCCAACAATCAGGTGACCGTCGGCGAGAAGATCAAACTGACCGTCTCGGCCACCAACCTCGGCAACCGCCCGCTCTCACAGGTACGCGCCGTCAGCGAGAGCAGCTACGAGGCCTTCACAGACCAGGAGTGGATCTTCGGTCGCGTGGAGCCCGGTGCCACGGCCAGCTGGACGGTCGAGGTCACGGTTCCGCAGGAGGACACCACCCGGGTGGATGAGATCCGGTTCAAGGCCTTCGCCGACGAGATCGACCTTGGCAGTTCGGCCTCCGCCTTCGTGCGCGTCGAAGGTAAGCCGCGGCCACAGTTTGGCTTCTCCTACTGGATCGACGACACCGAGAGCGGCAACAGCGACGGCCTCCTCCAGGTGGGCGAGAGCGTGAAGTTCCACATGCTGGTCCGGAACACGGGCGGCGGCGAGGCCGGCAAGGTCAACTTCAACATCCGCAACAAGTCGGAGAGCGCGGTCTTCATCACCAACGGACGGAGCAATGCCCCCAAGATGAATGTGGGCGAGGAGCACACCTCCATCTTCGACTTCTCGGTCCGTTCCAGGCCGACAGACGGCAACATCAAGCTCGACGCCGAGGTCTTCGACACCGACTACCTCGAGCTCCTGCGTGAGACGCTCTCCATCCCCGTCGATGAGGCCGGCGCCGCCACCCCCACGGTGGTTGCCAACGCCTCTGCGGAGGTCTCCTCGCGGCGCGCACCCATCTACGCCGGCGCCATGATCGGCACGCCGATGCTCGCTGAAGTCGAGGCTGGCGCCATCCTCCGGGTGGTCGGCCAACGCACCGACTGGTTCCGTGTGGAGCTCGACAAGGACCGCTTCGGTTGGGTCCCGGCCGCCGCGGTGAAGCTCCGCGCCAAGCCCGGTGCCACCTCCGTGCACCCGCCCATGCTCCTGCAGTTCCAGGCGCCCTTCATCGACATCAAGGCCGGCCCCTCCATCACGGATCAGCCCACCATCACCATCTCCGGCGTGGTCAGCGACGACCACCTCGTGAAGGACCTCTACATCTTCGTCGAGAACGAGTCGTCGCCCTTCAACCCCCAGTCGGTCAAGCGGGCCTACGAGTCGATTGACCTCATGTCGTCGCCCTTCAGCGCGGAGATTCCGCTGCGGCCCGGCTACAACCGCATCCTTGTGGTGGCCCGCGACAACGACAAGGCGACCACCTCCGAAGTCAGCCACATCTACCGCAGCAAGAGCGCGAATGCGCCTTAACCACAAAGACTCCAAGTTTGAGGCCATCCGCCTCGGCCAGCTGCAAAATGGCCTCTCCTACGCGCTCTGGCCCGACTCGCGCGATGCGGTCGCCACGCTGCAAATCTGGGTCTCGGTGGGCTCGCGTGACGAGGCCACCGGCAAGACCGGCCTCGCCCACATGCTCGAGCACCTCATGTTCCGCGGCAGCGCCACCGTGCCGGACGGCGAGTTCGACCGCCGCATGGAGTCGCTCGGCGCCCAGGTCAACGCCGCCACCTGGCTCGACTATACCTACTACACCACCACGGTGCATGCCGCCGCGCTGCCCGAGGTACTGGAGCTCGAGGCCGACCGATTCGCCCATCTGCTCATCACCCAGGAGGTCTTCCGGGCCGAGCGGGAGGTGGTGGCCAACGAGCGCCGGCAGGTTGTAGAGTCGGACCCCGAGTCGATGATGATGGAGCGGTTCTACCGCGAGATCTATGGCGAGTCCTGCTACGGCTGGCCCACGATTGGCTGGAGCGAAGACATCGCCGGCTACCGTGCCGAAGATGCCCAAGCCTTCCATCAGGAGGCCTATGCGCCGGGCCGTCTCTTTGTCTCGATTGCGGGCGCCGTCGACCCCTCGCAGACGCTCGCACTGCTCGAGCGGACACTCGGCGGGCTCACGCCGCGCACGAGCGCTCGGCCGCAGCGGGAGGTCGCGCTGTCGGAGAGCTTCTGCCGGACGATGACGCTGCCGGTCGCCGCACCGCGGGTGAATCTGGCGTGGCCCACCGAGGGGCGCCGCGCGCCCAGCTTTGCGGTCTGGTGCCTGCTCCACGACCTGCTCAGCGGCGGCGACTCTGCCCTGCTGCCGGCAGCGCTGGAGGTCAACGAGAAGCTCGTGCTCGACGTCAACGCGAGCCAGTATGACCACGCCCTGCCCTCGCTCTTCGAGATCAGCGCGACACTTCGCCAGGGCGTTGGACCGGAGCGCATCCGGCAGGCTGTGGACGCGGTGCTGATGAAGCTCGCTGCGTCAGGGCCGACAGAGGACGACATGGTGGTGGCGAAGACACGGCTGCGCGCGCAGGACGCGCTGTCGCTCGCGGGCACCTACGCCCGCGCAGAGGACCTCGGCGAGAGCTGGATCGCCTTCGGCGACCCGCTCGCCGGTCTCCGACTTCGAGACGAGATTGTGGCCGTCACGGCCGCAGAGATTCGCGGGCTTGCGCATCGGATGCTCAACGAGCTCCCGCGCTACGAGCTCGTCGTGCTGCCAACAGGCAGTGTTGAGGCTGCATGATTCAGATTCCGAGATTTGATGTGGCTCTTGAGCCGCTGCCGGGCTTGGACCGGATGGTACTCTCCGGCGGCCCCTCGTTCGGTATCGTCAGCATCCGGATTCACTTCGACCATGGCACCGCCAGCGAGCCGGACGAGGTCTCAGGCCTCCTCGATGTCGCGCTCACCATGCTCGATCGTGGCACCCACCGCATGCCCCGCCTCGTTCTGAGTCGCGCCTTCGAACGGCTCGGCGCGAGCCTCGGCGTGCGGGCCTTTCGGACCTCCTGGTATGTCGACCTGACCGTGCTCGAGGAGTACCTCGACCAGGCCCTCGACCTGCTCCTCGAATACCTCACCGACTCGGCCTTCACCGCCGAGGAGCTAAGCGATGTGCTCACCGAGGCAGAGGAGGAGGCGGATACCGCGCTGGAAGACCCGGGCGGCATCCTGGCGCGCATGAACGGCCCGGTGCTCTGGAGCGGAACGGCGTGGGAACATCACCCCGACGGACGGGTCGAGACGCGGCGGCGAATCAAGGCGGAGATGCTCGGGCCGCGCATGGTGGAGGCGCTTGGCGCCAAGGCGGTTGCTGGCATCGCGGCAGAAGACCCGGGACGCCACGCCAAGGCAGTCTCCGAGTGGATGGCCAAGCTCCGCACGCGGGTACCCGTGAGCAAGAGCGAGAAGGCGCGGCGTCCGCCCATCCGGACCGGCGCGGTGAGCGCGGCAAGGACCCGCGGCGGCGCGCAGGCGGCGCTCATGCTGAGCGCACCCGCGCCCTCGATCCTCGACGAGAGCTGGGATGCGATTGTTCTTCACAACGCGGCCTTCGGTTCAGGGTTCATGACGCCGCTCGTGCAGCGTGTGCGCGGCAAAGAGAGCCTATCGTACGGCATCGGTAGCACGCTGGTACCCGACCGTGAGGAGTCGCTCTTCGCAGTGCAATGTTCGCCGCAGGGGAGCAAGGCAGCCTACACGGCCTCTGTCTGCCTCGACGCCTGGGATCGATTCGTCGAGACGCCCCTGACCGATACCTACCTCGAGCAGGTGAAGTCCTACTACCTCGGCACGCTCCTGATGCGGGCCGAGACGGTGCGTCAGCGCATGGGGCAGGCGGTGCAGTATGTGACCTCGAACCGGCCGGTGAGCGAGCTGTGGGAGCACCCGCGGCGCCTCTCCGAACTCGATGCCCCCACGGTGAGCGGCGTGGCCTCGCGCTACGGCTTTGGCACCGGCAGCTACATCGTTGTCTGTGCCCTCCCCAAGGGCATCTCCGACCCCGGCTGGAAGCGCCACTTCGACGCGCTTCCGCGCGAAGGCGTCCACCTCCGCCGCCTCCGCTGACCTTCGTTGCGGATGATCGGCGCAAGCGCCGCATCAAGCCGCAACTGGGCGCATCCAATCAGGCGGGGTTGGCTTGCCAATCCTGATAAGATCGACCAACTACGGCGCCCTGCCGAGAGCCTCGCCAGCGGCCATCGGGTCGCTCTCCTGCCCTGGACCTGTTTCGATGGATCGCACCGCATCAATTGAGGCGCTCGAACGCGCCGCCGAACGCGGCTCGTCGGGTCGGATCCGGGAGGATGTGGGTTCGTTGACCGCCTTCCTCGCGAGCGAGCTGGACGAGGTCGCGGCGGTGCTCCCCGAGACGCTGCCGCTGACGGTGCATCCTTTGGCCGAGACGGGTCGCCACCTCATCGAGGCCGGCGGCAAGCGGCTCCGCCCCATGCTGGTGCTCCTCGCCGCACACCTCGCGGGCACGCGGGGAGAAGAGGCCATCAAGCTGGCCTGCTCCGGTGAGTTGGTGCACCTCGCGACCCTGCTGCACGACGACGTCGTGGATGAGGGAACAGTCCGCCGTGGCCGGCCCGCACCGCGCATGGTCTGGTCCAATACGGCGAGTGTGTTGGGGGGAGACTACGCGCTGACCCGCGCACTCGACCTCGTTGCCTCGGTGCCCTCGCAGGCTCCGCTCAAAGAGGCCATCTCCACACTCCGGCTGCTGGTCGAAGGCGAGATGCTGCAGCTGCAGCAGCGGCACACGCCTGAGCCGACCGAGGCCGCCTACCTGGAGGTGGCGGAGCGAAAGACTGCGAGCCTCTTCATCTGGTGCTGCCGCGCGCCCGTTCACCTCACCAACAACCCTGCGCTGCTCGAGGCCATGACCACCTTCGGCAGGTCGCTCGGCCTCTGCTTCCAGATGGTGGACGACATCCTCGACCTCGAGGCCGACGAAGCCACGCTGGGCAAGCAGCTGCTGCTCGACCTCGCCGGGGGCAAGGCCACCCTGCCCGTCATCCTTGGCATGGAGCGCGACCCGTCGCTCCGGCAGGCGTGGCTCAAACTGGCGGAGCGGCAGGAGGCCAATGAAGAGGGCGACGCTGGTGCCTTTGCCTTCGCAAAGGCTGTCCGCGCCTCAGGCGGCATCGAGGCCGCGCGCGGTCGGGCTCGCGCGGAGGCCGCTGTGGCGCGTGGCGCATTGCTTTCTCTGCCTGAAAGCGAGGCACGCGCGCACCTGCTCACCATGACAGACGGGCTGGTCTCGCGCATCCGATGAGCGGCGCGCTTGACCGCTACTGCGGTGCGCCGTAACCGAACCGCCCCCTCCGCCACTCGTCAGGCAGCCATGAGCGAACCCGCTCCTCAACACCCCGCGCTCGAGCGGCGCTCCGTCAGGCTCGTCATCGCGCAGAATGCCGCGAAGCTCGCCCGTGCACGCATCATCAAGTTCGGGGTTGTGGGTGTCTCGGGGGTTGCCGTCAACCTGCTCGTCGCCGGCGCTGTCAGCGACCTCATGGTGCGCGAAGGACTCAGCGTGGAGAGCGCGACCCCTGCGGCCCTGGTCGCCGGCATCTTCGTCTCCATCTTCACCAACTTTCTCTTCAACGACGGCTGGACCTGGGCCGATCAGCGGGGCCGCGACCCTTGGCTGGGCCGCTGCCGCAAGTTCTACCTCACCAGCGCCGGCGCCGCCCTCCTCCAGTGGGCCATGTCGCTGCTCATTCACCATTTCTACCTGCCCACCGAAGGCTTCTGGTTCCTGAGCGCCGACGCCCTGCGGCTCAAGGTGGCGGCCTGCGTCGCGATCCTGGTCGCCATGCCGGTGAACTTCCTCGTGAACCACTTCTGGACCTTTCGGCGCCCCAAGACCTGACGCGGCGCGGCACCTGCCACGCTCGACGCAGGCGGCGAACTCGGCCAAGAAGGATACATCGCGTCGCCACCGAGCTCCTCCATGTCCGGCTATATCTACCGCGAAGCAGACCCCGACGACCTCGATGGCGTCGTGCGGCTCGCCGCCCACCTCGACTCGCTCAATCTGCCGGCCGATGCAGACGCCATCGCCGCGATGATCGATGCTTCGGTTCGCTCCTTTGCCTGCATCGACGCGAACGACCGAAGCGGCCGATTCCTCTTTGTGCTCGAGCGCTGCAGCGATGGCCTCCTGCTCGGTACCTCCATGATCGTGGCTTCCCACGGCACGACCGACGACCCACATCATGCCTTCCGCGTCGATGTCGAAGAGCGGTACAGCGAGTCACTCGGCGAACTCTTCGCCCACCAGACGCTCACCCTTGTGCAGTCCTACCGCCCTCACACAGAGCTCGGCGCGCTGGTGCTTCACCCCGACTTCCGCGGCCATCCGGATCGCCTCGGGCAGGGGCTCTCCTTCGTGCGCTTCCTCTTCATGGCGCTCCACCCGGGCCGATTTCAGGAGCGCGTGGAGGCGGAGCTGCTGCCGCCGCTCGAGGCCGACGGTTCGAGCATGCTCTGGGAATGGCTTGGCCGTCCCTTCACCCGGCTCAGCTACCGCGACGCAGATCGGCTCTCGCGGGGCAACCGCGAGTTCATCCGTTCGCTCTTCCCGCGAACACCGATCCACACAGCGCTCGCACCACCTGAGGTCCAAGCCGTCATCGGTGCGGTAGGCATGCAGACGCGCGGTGTGGCACGGATGCTGCGTGCCGCCGGCTTCCGCTACAACCTGCACATCGACCCCTTCGATGGGGGTCCCCACTTCGAGGCGCCACGCGCAGAGATCCTGCCCATGCAACAGGCGCGGACGCTCGCCTTCGCAGGCTTGACCTCCGCCGACGGGGCTCCCAAGAGGCTCATCACACGGGTCGGAAACCGCCCCTTCCAAGCGGCACTCGGCGGCTGGCTCGAGACGGCCGATGGCGTCCTCGTCGACGCCGACATCGCAACACGACTCGGACTGCAGACAGGCGACCTTCTGTTCGGTCTGCCGCTCACCTCTCCACGACAGCACGAGACCTAACCATGACACACCCTGCCCCCATGCGACTGGCCGGCGGCTTTGTTGCCGGACGATGGAACCATGATCGCGCCGATCGCTGGGAGCGGTTCGCCCCCTACGACCTCTCGATGCCCGTCTTCGTCGGCACCGAGGGAACCGCGCTCATCGATGCAGCGGTGGAGCAGGGGCAACGGGCGCAGCGGGCCTGGAAGCTCCGGCCCCTCGAAGAGCGTATCGCCGTCATCGACCGGTTCAACGACCGGCTCGGCGATCACTCGCCCAAAATCGCGCTCCAGATCATGCGCGAGACGGGCAAACTGGCAACAGAGGCAGCGGCGGAGATGAAGGGCGTGCTGTCGCGGTGGGAGCACACGAAGCAGATCGCACGGGCGGAGTTGCAGCGTTATCAGCCTGCGAGCGACGCCTGTTACGACCTTGTCCCGCTCGGCGTCGTTGCGGTGATCAGCCCCTTCAACTTCCCGGTTCACCTCGCGCATGGGCAGCTGCTTGCTGCGCTCGTGGCGGGCAACGCCTGCATCCTCAAGCCCTCTGATTGGACCGCCGGCTGCTCGGAGCGCTACTTCTTCGCCTGGCAAGAGGCCGCCGAAGAGAGCGGCGCCGATCCGAGCCTGCTCCAACTCATTCAAGGCGGCGGACCGACCGGCGCGGCGCTAGCGGCACATCCCGGCGTGAACAGCGTCTCCTTCACGGGCTCCTACCCGGTCGGCGTCTCCATCGTCCGGGCCGCCGCGGCCCAGCCCAGCAAGCTCATCGCCCTCGAGCTCGGCGGAAAGAACACCGCCATCGTGCTCGATGATGCCGACCTTGCGCTTGCCACCGAGGCCATCCTCACGGCCGCCACGGCGACAACGGGGCAGCGCTGTACCTGTGTGAGCCGCGTGGTCGCGACGCGCGGCGTGGCAGAGGCGCTTCTCGATGAACTCACGATGCGGCTCGACTGGGTGGAGAGCGACGACCCGGAGCTGGCGAGCAGCACCATGGGGCCGCTCGCGACGCCGGGCGGTTACGAGCGCTTCCTTGCCGCGCAGGAAGAGACGGCGGGGCTTCAGACCCTGCTCAAGGGGGCTGCGGTGGAGCGGGCGAAGCAGGGCTACTTTGTGCGGCCCGGTCTGCACCTGGTGCGCGATATCGAGGCTGCGAAGGGGCGCATCGAGCGGGAACTGTTCGGTCCCGATCTGCTCATCGAAGTTGTCGACACGGAGGAGGAGGCCGTGGAGCGGGCCAACGCGACGCCCTACGGACTAGCGATGGCGCTCTTCACTCGGACGCAGTCGCGGTTTGAACGGCTGCGGCTGGAACTGGAAGCGGGCGTGGTGAACTGGAACCGACCGACGGTCGGCTCCAATGCGTTGCTTCCGTTCGGAGGCATCAAGCAGAGCGGCAATCACCGCGCGACCGGTTCGCATGCCTTGCGGCATGCGGTCCGGCCGCTGGCATCGATGCTCGGCGGCTAGCCGGAGGTAAAGAGGCTATCGAGCTCTTTTTCGATGTGATCTTCGGTGGTCTTCATCGCCACGCTGAGCTCCTGCACGAGGAGACGGCGGGCGGTGTCGAGCATCTTCCGCTCTCCGAAGCTGAGGTTCTTGTCGGCCCGAATCAAGTTCAGGTCGCGAAGAACTTCGGCGATTTCGAAGATGGAGCCCGTCTTGATCTTCTCGACGTAGGCGCGGTAGCGGCGGTTCCAGGTGCCATGGTCGAACGACACATTCCGCTCACGCAGGATGTCGAAGACCTCGTCAACCTCGTCCTCCTCGATGACCTTGCGGATATCGACAGAGTCCACCTTGTTTTCGGGCACCATGATTTTCTTGTCTGAGTCCAGCACGCGCAGGACAAAGAACCTCATCGTGGCATCCATGATAACTTTTTCTTCAAGTCCCTCGACCTTCGCAACACCTTGAGCCGGATAGACGACCATGTCGCCAACCTTCAAGGAGAGTTCTCGTCGGGCACCAGACTTCGAGCGAGTCATGCTAACCGCCCTCCGTCAAAAGATCTGAACAGTTCAAAAGAAACAGACAACCAGGCGACGGCGACTATTTGGCCGTCTTCGAGAACGAACCGTGCAGGTCGAGCAGCTTGGCCTTCGTGAAGGTCGACAGCTTCGACTTGTAGTCGGCGTTCGGCTTGCCGAACTTGAGGGCGACAATGGCGTCCACGAGCGACTCCTTGGAGCCGAAGGCGCTGGAGACCTTCTCTTCCACCGCCGAGAGGCGAAGAAGCTGCTTGTTGGACGCGCCCTGAATACGGGCGGCGAACTCCTTCTCGGTCTCGCCGTCGCGGCGATCCAGAAGGGGAAGGAGCTTGGCGGCAAGTTCCTTCTTGGAACCGAACTGCTCTCGGACCTGGGTCAGCGGGCTCTTCGACATCGTCAACCTTCCTCACAGCTCGGCGAACCGCCGAGCGCATCTCCAACACCCCATGGTGTCGGACCATTCCTGATTTGTCTCACAGCGTTGCCGCTGTTAGCAGTCCGACCGCGCTGCCGGCATGGCTTGAAAAGACCAGCTAGGCGTTCAGAGTGGCCCGCTCTCTACTGGTTTTGACCATGTTTTTCAACCCCCCTCTTGCTCCTCGCCTTGCAGCCCCGCTGCTCGCCTCCCTTTTGCTCGCGAGCACGGCCGCAGGCTGCCGCACCAAGCCCGGCGTCGAACCAACCGCTTCGGGGAGCGGCAGCGGGAGCGGCCACGAGGTTTCCGCGCCGGCGACGCGGACGGGCGCCATCGCCGCGCGCCAGGGAACGCTCCAGCTCACCGACGCGGAGATCGTTTCACGCTTCGAGGCCAACGCCTTCCGCAAGGGACTGCGCCCGACTGCCAAGGACGCTCTGATGCTCTCCGAAGACCAGCGGGTCATCACGCTGTTTGCCGGCGACCAGCTCCTTGCACGCCGCGCTGGCGCACTCGCCGCCACAAAGGGCTGCTCCGTCTCTGCCGAACAGGCCCGCGCCGCGATGAAGGTCGAGCCCGAAACAGCCCGACTCTTTGCGCTCGACGCGGCTGGCCGCAAGGAGGCCTTCGCCCCCTACCACCTCCTCTCCTTGGAGGTTCTTGAAGCAGTCTTCGCAGACGAGCTGCTGCGGAAGTGCCTTGAGGAGAAAATTGCCGCCGGCTTCGACGATGCAACGCTCCGAGCCCGGGTGCTCGCCGAAAAGGAGACGCTCGAGCTGCAACTTGCCTCCATCCGCCTTCCGCTCGAGGCGGGCCGGCTGAGTGCCGTGCTGACGACCCGGGCGCCGGAGATTGAGAAGCGGTACGCCGAGACCTCCGACCAGCACTGGCTCCCGCCGCGGCGGCGCATCTCGCTGGTCCGGCAGCCGAAGCCCGCTGACGCGACGGCGCTCGAGGCGCTCAAGGAGCAGATGCGTGGCTGGCGTGAGGCTGCCTCGGCGAGTCCGGCAGCCTTCGCCGCGACTGCGACCGCACACTCCGCAGATGCGACCGCGTCGGCGGGCGGTGTGTACGGACTCGTCACCGAGACCCAGATGCCGCTCGTCTTTACCACGCCGGTCGGGGAGACAACGGCGCTCTTCGAGTCGGAGACCGACCTGATGTTTGCGCGCGTGGAGGAGCAGACCGCGCCCGAGCGGCGGCCGCTGGACGACGCCATGCGCAGCGAGATCGCGGCTACGCTTGCGCGGGAGTCCGGCCCCACCGAAAAGGAGAAGGCACTCGCTGCCAAGGTGCAGCAGGCCATGGTCCGTGGCGGCGCGGCGCTCGAGGCCATCAAGTCCGAGAAGGGCGTGGTGCTTGCGATGCCGAAGCCCTTCCGGCGAACTGCCGGTGGCATGGTTCCGGGCGTTGGCCCGAACCCTGCGCTCAGCGACCGCCTCTTCGCCACCCTCGCCAAGCCGGGTGACACCTTCCCCGAGCCCTACTTCACCGGCTTCGGGCTGGTGGTGGTAAAACTCATCGCCCGCGCGACACCGACCACCGCCGAAATCGCGACCGCGCTCACCGAGCAGCGCGAGGAGACGGCAGCCATCGAGGCCAAGGAGCAGGTGGACGCGCTCCTCGCCGCAGAGCCTGCCAAGCCGGAGATTCTCGTGGCGCCCATCTCTGCCTTGCTGCGTGCCTTCGCCGCGACGAAGTAGTCCGCCTCAGTCGATGCCGTCGAGGAACTCCACGCGGCCCGTTGTCAGCGAGTATTCAGCGCCCACAATGCGGAGGCCGTTGGAGGCGATGAGCGACTCGAGCAGGGCCGAGCCGTGGCGCAGGTGGTTGACGGAGGCCCGCACATTGGCGCGAACGGCGAGGGCGATCAGGTCGTCGTCAGCCTCGTCGGGACGATGGTTTTCGAGCAGCGTCTCCACCGAGGGGCGGATGCGATCGACGATGGAGCGGAGGTTGGGAGACTGCTGGGCAACGGGGCGGCGGAGCTCCTCAAGCGTTGCCTCGATGGCGCCGCAGGAGGTGTGTCCGAGGACAACCACGAGACGCGTCTGGAAGCGGGCGGCGGCGAACTCGATGCTGCCGACCTGCGACGGTGCGACGATGTTGCCGGCAACGCGGATGACGAAGAGGTCGCCGAAGCCCTGGTCGAAGACCAACTCTGCCGGCACGCGGGAGTCGGAGCAGCCGAGAATGATGGCGAAGGGCTCCTGAGCAGCACCGAGGACGGCCTCGCGTCCGCGATCGAGGCCGGCGACGGGCAGCGTCAGGCGCTCTGCAAAGCGCTGGTTTCCAACGCGAAGTCGTTCAAGTGCCTCTGCAGCGGGGATCATCGAAGCCTCGGGGAGCGGGTTCGCACCCTGCTAGGCAATCATGACGCCCTGCGCAACGCGACAGTGGCGCTTCGCACAGGCGGGCTACGACCAGAAGCCGCCCTCTTCGGGCGAGCTCGCCGACGCGTGGAGTTTCCGCGGGATGCGCCCTGCCTGGCGTGCCGCCCATCCTGCTGCCGCGGCATGTCGCATCGCCTCTGCCATGAGCGTGGGGTGCTTGGCGCCGGAGACGGCGGTGGAGAGAAGGACAGCGTCGCAGCCGAGTTCGAAGGCCTGCACCACATCAGAGGCGGTGCCGACGCCGGCGTCGAGGATGACGGGCCGCTCCGTGATCTGCTCGCGGATGATGCGCAGGTTGTAAGGGTTCCGGATGCCCATCCCGCTGCCGATAGGACTGCCAAGCGGCATGACGGCGGCGCAACCTGCGTCGCGGAGCCGGAGGGCGAGGATGGGGTCGTCGTTGGTGTAGGGCAGCACGATGAAGCCGTCGCGGACAAGCTGGGTGGCCGCCTTGAGGAGTTCGATGGGGTCGGGG
>CAIWGR010000388.1 GCA_903912275.1 uncultured delta proteobacterium | reverse complement strand
GACATCTACAAGTATGACCGCGACCGGATGTCGCCACCTTCCGCAGAGTCGCTCCGTTGCGTGCCCAAGGCGGAGCCGGAGCAGACGCTCGAACTCGGCGAAAACAACAAGGTTATGCTCCGCGACAAGGCCGGAAAACTGACCGATCCCAAGGCCCCGATCGAAGCCCCGGTCGCAGACCCTACGAGCCCCGCCACGGGCGACATGGGGCCCTAGCCCTCGCGGCCGAGCCAGCCCGCGAGGAGCTGGCCAGACTCGCGGATGAGTTCGGCCTCCTCAATCTTTTCGACGAAGCGACGCGGCATCTTTCGCACGCCGCAGGCGATGCCGAGGATGGTGCCGACAATGGCGCCATTGGTGTCGGCGTCTCCGCCGCCCATCACCGCCGCGGTGACCCCCTCGTCGAAGTCCCAGGCGCGTCCGCAGAGTAGCGCAACACAGAAGGGGATGGACTGGCGGGCGTCGGCACCGGCGCCGCCACAGAGCTCAGCGAGCTCGCGTGAGGGGCAGTCGAGTGCGTCGGAGAGCTCTTCGAGGTGGCGCGAGAGCGGGTCATCACTCATGGCGAAACCGGACTGTTCGAGCTGAGCCTCGGCCCAGAGCGCTTCGGCGACGAGCTGCTGGTACCGTTCGGGGCGCGGCTCCCATCGCCGGCTGCAGCCGAAGGCGTCGGCGACGAGCAACGAGACGAGGTAGGCGCCGACCACAGCGCGGCTGTCGCGGTGGGTCATCTGGGTCACTTCGAGGGCGAACTGCAGAAGCCCCGCACGGTCGGTGCCATCGCGGAGGAGGGCCGCAACGAGCGGAGCCATCTTGGCCGCGGCGGTGTTGCCTGGCACGCCTAGCGCACCGGAGCGGGCCGGGGCGGTACCTTGCAGGAGGCGGCGGCAGGCCTGCTTGGTTTCGACGTCCCAGCCGCGGTGTTCAAAGGTCTCGAAGGCGTGGACGTGGGCGGCGACGACAAGGTCGAAGGTCAGCGCGGGAGCGGCGACGAGCGACCGGGTGAGCGAGAGGAGCATCTGGGTCTCGTCGGTCCAGCAGCCGGGTCGCAACCGCTGGAGCGACTTGTGGGCGAAGGGCTGCGGGGCGAGGAACTCGCGGATGTTGCCGAGGCTGTCGAGGGCGCGGCGGGCCTGTAGCGGGTCGGGGCCCTCGACCGCCATGCCGAGCGCATCGCCGATGGCGCAGCCCATGAGCATGCCGGTCACCCGGTCCGGCGAACGGAGCTGGGCGAGGTAGGCAGCATTCTCCCACAATCCGATCGCGGCAGCAGGTGTGCTTCCTGTCGTGTCGTCGTTGCGGCTCGGCGCCAAGATGGCTTTCTCGCGTCGGGAAAGAGGAGAACACGGCATGGAAACGACCGCTCCGGCGATCGGCCCCTCAACAACCGTAAACCGCGACTAGCAGACCCCATTCGCGGGTGTCATCCACTCCGTTTGACGCAACGCGACACGCCATTGGCGCATTGGCGCGATTTTTGCCCAGATCAGGCGGCCACTAGGCGATGGGTTCTGCCAGTGATCGCAGCAGCGCCTCGGCAACCCTGATGCCATCGACGCCTGCGCTCACAATACCGCCTGCAAAGCCGGCCCCTTCACCCGCAGGATAGAGCCCTGCCAGAGAGGGCGAGGTGAGCGTCTGCGGGTCGCGCGAGATGGTGACCGGTGCGCTGGTTCGGGTCTCGACTCCGATGAGCACGGCCTCGTCGGAGGTGTAGCCGGGCATGCGTGCAGAGAAGGGGCGCATGGCCAGGCGGAGCGCGTCACGGACAAAGTCGGGGTAGAGCTGGCCGAGGTCGGCAGGCACAACGCCACGCCGATAGGTGGTGCGACGCACCTCGCTGCTCGGACGGTCCGCGAGGTAGTCGCCGAGCCGCTGCGCCGGGGCCGTGAAGCCGCCGCCGCCCGCCTCGGCCGCCCGCTCTTCGCACTCGCGCTGGAACTGCATGCCGACGAGCACCGGGTGTTCCGGTGCGCGTGTGAGGTGGCGGCCGAGCTCCTCTGGCGAGACGGTGACGACCAGCGCGCTGTTGGCGTAGTGGCCCGAGCGGGCTGAGTGGGACATGCCGTTGACGCAGACCTCGCCTTCGCGGGCGCCTGTGGGGACGATGCTGCCGCCGGGGCACATGCAGAAGGAGTAGACGCCGCGCGCATCGGCGCCCTGCCCCACGTTGGCGGTCAGTTCGTAGTAGGCGGCCGGCAGCCCGGGGGTTTCGGCCCACTGGCCATACTGGATGCGGTTGACGAGCGCCTGCGTGTGCTCCACGCGGAAGCCGACCGCGAAGGCCTTGGGGAGCATGGCGAGGCCATCATTGGCCAGCTGCAGGTAGAGGTCGCGGGCGGAGTGGCCAAGCGCGAGGACGACGTGGGTGGCGTCGATGCGCTCGCCGTCGTGGAGGATAACGCCGGTCACGCGGCCATCCTCCTGCGCGAGCCTGTCGACCCGTGCCTCGAAGCGGATCTCGCCGCCGCGGGCGACGAGGCCTGCGCGGAGCGACTTGAGCAGCGAGACAAGTTTGTCGGTGCCGAGGTGGGGACGGCCTTCGACAAGGATGTCGGGGTCGGCACCGAAGGCGACGAAGGTCTCGAGCACACGGCGCGGCAGGTCGCCCCCTTTGCGGGTGTAGAGCTTTCCGTCGCTCCAGGTGCCTGCGCCGCCTTCTCCGAAGCAGAGGTTGGATTCGGGGTTGATGATGCCGTAGCCCATGAGCCGCGAGACATCTTTGGCGCGGGTCTCGACCGGCTTTCCGCGGTCGAGCAGGATGGGCCGGAGGCCAGCCTCCGCGAGGACGAGTGCGGCGAAGATGCCGCAGGGACCGGCACCGATGACGACGGGCCGCGCTGCGTCTGGAGCAACCTGCCAGCGTTGGCGCTCGGCGCTCCGCCCGACCCGCTCCGCCTTGGAGGTATCTGCGGAGGCGAGGAGGTGGGGCGGGATGTGGCAGTCCACCGCGTGTACGAAGCGGGGCGGCCTCTGACCCCGCGCATCGATAGAGCGCCGAACAATGCGGACATCGAGGTCGGGGTCGTCGCCGAGGCCGAGACGCATGAGCGTTCGGGCACGCACAACCGACTCGGGCTCTCCGATCTCGCGCTCGACGGAGGCGAGGCGCCAGGTCTCTCCGGACGCGCTCATGGCTGACTCCTCCGGACCTCGAAGGTGGCGGTGAGCCGCGCAAGTCCAGGGGGGTTGGCATCGCGGGCCTCGACGGTGCCACGGAGCAGGGTGGCGTCTGCCTGCTCCACCTTCACCGTGCCCTCCGATGCGTAGAACTGGTCGGCTCCGCTTCGTGCCTCGAAGGCGGCTGCCAGTTCGCCGGGAACAGCTCCTACGCGGATGGGGAGCGGGCCAGCGGCAACGGCGAGGGGCAGCAGGAGCCGGCAGGCGCCATCTTCACTGCGGAGTTCCAGCGCCTCGACGAGCTCTTCTGCGCGCGTCAGGCGGCAGGAGACCAACAACTCGGCAGCGGGTGCAGCGGAACCGGAGGCCTCGTCCGTGCGCGCCTCACCGGGCGCGGCAGGCGCCGGCGCCGCGGCAGAGGAGCAGGCCGACAGCAGGAGCAGTGCGAGCAGTCCTGAGGCTGCTCTCAACGCCGCACCTGCTGCCACTCCTGCCAGTTCTGAAAGGCGATCTGCGCCAGCATGATGACCAGGAAGATGCGGCTGTTCAGGACAGCATAGAGCATGACCAGGCCGAGGGTGGCGAAGGAGACCTGCAACGAGATCCGGAGCAGCCTAGAGCCCCGGATGCGGTAGGCGAGCGCAGTGCGTAGCGCCTGGCCGCCATCGAGCGGGTAGATGGGCAGGATGTTGAAGACGGCGAGGATGAGATTGATCCAGTAGAGGTCGCCGATGAGGCCCTGCAGCGAAGGCACGAGCATGCCGACAAACAGGGGCGGGAACCTCATGAGGAGGTAGAATAGGATACAAAGGACAACATTGACGGCAGGGCCGGCGAGGGTGACGAGCAGCTGGTCGCGGCGTGAGCGGCTGGTGCGCCCGCTCCAGACGGCGACGCCTCCAAAGAAGGAGAGATAGATGTCGGCCGTGCCGTAGCCGAGGCGGCGACCGACGACGGCGTGACCGAGCTCGTGGGCGAGGATGCTGCCGTAGATGGCGACAATCCAGAGGAAGGCCCCGAGGATGCCGAGCACGCCGCCACCGCCCATCTGGAGGAGAAGGATGAGGCCGATGAAGATGAGGCCGCTGGTGTCGAGATAGACGGGGAAGCGGGCGACGTCGAAGAGGTAGATACCGCGGGTGGGCAAGGTGCGTCCTGTGGCGGAATGGCGCGAGGCGGGAGCTACGAAGGGTCTCCGCGCCGCCGTCGGCCAGCGTTGCGCTGGGACCAACCGAGGATGGCTTCTGACGAAAGGCCGGACTCGCGCAAGATTTCGTCAACACCGCGCTCCTGCGCCATGGACTCACTCTCTGAACGGGTCGGATAGGTCTGGGCGATGGGGAGCGAGTAGAGCGGGTGGCCCCAGACCGAAGGGGCGTTGGCAGCGAGCGACTGGCACTCCTCGATGGGCATGACGGAGTCGACCCAGAGGTTCAACTCCTTGAGGCTCTTGAGGTAACCGTCGACCTTGGGGTGGCCCGTCTCGGCGAGTGCAATGGCGACGCTGGTGGCGATCTCGGGCTCCAATTCCTCGGCATGGGCGAAGCCGGTGAGGGCCTCGAAGACCCGGTCGCCGAGCGTGGGAAAGAGCACGGCGGCGGCGGCGAGGGCGCCCATGGCGCTCATGCGGCGCTCGAGGGGTGCATGCTCGTTGCGGAGGAGCGCGAGGAGGCTCGGACAGGTGACGGGCGCGAGGCGGGCACAGGCCATGCCGGCGGCGGCGAGGGTGTGGTCGCCGTCGGCGTTGGCGAGCAGGCGCATGACCGAAGGGGCGGCGCGGTCGGCACCGATTTCGCCGAGGATGACAGCGGCGTGGATGCAGATGGGCTCGTGGGTATCGCCCTCGGCGACGGCCCGCTCGATGCGGGCGGTGAGGGCGGAGACCGCCACATCGCCCCAGCCGCGGAGGTCTTCGATGAGCTCGAGCGGCGGCCGCTCGCCCCACGACTCGACCCGTTCGCAGAGCCCCTCGACGATCTCGCCTGCGCCTCGAAGGGCGGCATCGGGATGGTCGGAGAGCATGGCGCCTGCGCCGCCGAAGACGGCACGGACGCGGTCGGGCAGGTCGCCGCGGGTCTGCGTCATGAGCCAGAGGAGCATCTCGAGCGGGTCGCTGGCGTCGCCGTCGTCGTCGGTGGCGGCAAGCACAGACTCCTCTGTGAAGAGGAAGCGCATCTGGCCATGCTCGGAGAAGGGCGTTGCCCAGTTGGCAACGCGGGCGAGGTCGGCGGCCCAGGCCTCGGGGTTGGCGACGAGCTCGCCGTCAACGTTCCAGAGCCAGTGGCTGCTCTGCGGGACCATCGAGGTGGGGTCGACCGGCATCGGCAGCGAGAGGTCGAGATCGATGCCGAGGTAGCCGCGGGCCGAGGACTCGAGTTCACGCCACTCCGGGTCGGCCTCGGGGAAGCAGCGGAGGGCCTCGGGGTTGACGAGGAAGAGCGGCTCGCGCGGGTGGAGCTGGGCGGCGCCGAGCGGCGCGAGCAGGTTGACGAAGAGACCGCGGAGGGCCCGCTCGAGGTCGGCCTCGGTGCGCTGGTCGAAATCGACGACCGAGCCGTGACGGGCAGCCTCAGGCGCATCGGCAAGGAGCGAGACGACGTTGTGGCGCCAGGCGACACGGCGGTAGACCGAGATGAACCAGGCGGCGAGCGGCCGGAGCGGGAACCAGTAGCCGGCCGGCAGCACGCCGAGGGTGAGCAGCAGGTGGGCGCGGACCTGGTAACAGAAGGCGAGCCAGCCGGCGGCGACCTCGAGGCGCCACTG
This sequence comes from uncultured delta proteobacterium, assembly GCA_903912275.1. Lineage (GTDB taxonomy): Bacteria > Myxococcota_A > Bradymonadia > REDH01 > REDH01 > CAIWGR01. The sequence continues at coordinate 1,933 of CAIWGR010000388.1, read as the reverse complement.
GGCCTCCTCTTCGGGCTCCTCGCGGAGGTCGAGGTGACGGGCGACTGCGGCAACTTCGACGCCGCAGGGGCGGAAGAGGGCCTCGCTGAAGCGGTCATTGTGGGCAAAGAGCCAGTTCCGAAGCGCGAGCTGTGAGAAGAGGTCGGGGCCGCTGGCGTCGAGGTGCTGCGACATGAACTCGCCGGGCCAGCCGTCGCCCGTCTCGAGGATCTTGAGGTCGAGCAGGATGGGGACGAGCGGGTGGGCCTCGTCGAGGGGGCCGTGCACGGCGGCGACCATGAGCTCGCGGGCAGCGAAGCGTGGGTCTCCCTGAAAGCCGCGGGGGAAGAGGTCGCGGAAGGCGGGCAGCGAGCTGGCGCGCAGCGTCTCGAAGGTGGCCAGATTGGAGGCGGAGAGCCAGCCGTCAACGACCGGGTCGAGCGCCATCCGCATGTCGTCGGGCACCACGATCCACTCTCCGTCGGAGGTCACGACGGCATGCACAAAGCCGATGGAGAGCAGGAGCCGCTCGACGGTGCCGGAGCGCTCCGCGGTGCGCTCCGCGAGGGCGCGCGCCTCGTCGCGGAAGCGGCGGTGGGGGATAGGATGGGGCGCCTCGGTGGCCCAGAAGAGCAGCGACTGCCCCGCGGGGGAGAGCTGGTCAAAGAGGGCTTTGAGGTGGTCAGTGTCGTAGAGCCGCTCGACGACGCGGAGGACGAGGGCGAGCGGGTCGTCTTCGTCGGCAGGCTGCGGCTCGACCTGGTGGAAGCCTGCGAGTTCTGTCAGGGCCTCGTCATCCATGCGCGACAGAAGGACGCCGGTATCGGCCCGGTGCAGGTGTTCGTCTTCGCAGTAGGCCATGCGGAGTTCGATGGGGACGAAGGGGCCGGCGACCTCAGAGACGAAGACGAGTCCGCGCTCGCGCAGCTCCTGCACCGACGGGTCGCTGTTCCACATCTCGGCCTCGACGGCGGCGCCGTCTGGCTCTTCCAGCTCGAGCTCTTCGGGGTCGTCGTAGTGCCCATCTGTAAGCGGGAGGTAGGGCATGCCATAGGCGAGCGCTGCGAAGAGCTCGGCGGCGGGTGACGAGAGCGTTGTGAGGGTCTGCTCGAGCGTCTCGGGGCGGAGGAGCTCCTCGGCGAGCGCGACGGCGTCGACGCGGCGGGTGCCAATCCTGCGCGCGAGCGCGCGGCGCTCCTCTTCTGCCACACCGGCCAGCGCGGTGACGAGTCTGGTTTGGAGACAGGAGAGCAAGGGCGAAGGCTCGACAGCAAAAGTTCAGGGCCCGCCAGTCTATGCCTCGATTGACTGAACTGCAACCTTCGACGCAGGCGCAGGGGCGGCATTTGCGCAGGGAGCCCATCGCGAATGTTTGGCGTTTCGCCCGTGCCGTTGTAGAGCGGTCGGGAACTCCCGTGCCGTTTTTGGCGTTGTCATGCGGCGGGGGGACCACTGTGAACCTGGTGTTGTTCGCTTGAAGGACTGGTCACTTCGCATCTGGGGTAGTCGAGGGAGTGTCCCGGTGTCGGGAGCACACACCCAGCGGCATGGCGGCGCAACCACCTGCATCGAGATCGACCTCGGCGATGCCCGCATCATCATTGACGCGGGATCGGGGCTCGCAGACTTGGGTCGCGTGGCTGTCGCCAACCCCAAGCCGACGCTGCTGCTTATGACCCACCTGCACTGGGACCACGTGCTTGGGTTTCCGCACTTCGCGCCTCTCTACATGCCAGGCTGGACGCTCGACATCCGCGGCGTAGCGCGGGACGGCATGGGGGTGCTCGATGCGCTGCACAGCATCAGCAAGCCGCCGCTCTTCCCCGTCGATCTCCGTGTTGCTGCGGCGGCGCAGGTGAGCACCGAGAACCTGCCGAGCACGGGAACGACCGTCTTCCACGGGGCGGAGATCGCCTGGATGCCGGTTGCTCACCCTGGCGGCTGCACCGCATTC
>CAIWGR010000387.1 GCA_903912275.1 uncultured delta proteobacterium | reverse complement strand
GGCGTTGCAGATCAGGTCGCTGACGCTGCTGCTGCCCGCCTGCGAGAGCCCCTGACCTACCACGGAGGTGGTTCCGGGGAGGGTGACGGAGACCACCTGTCCTGCCGGAATGCAGCCCCCTGCGGAGACCACAAAGTCGGGTGGGCAGCCGCCATTCACAGGGGTTGGCTTGACCGACCGCACGAGCCGGAAGCCTGTCGCGGGATCTTTGCCAGCAACGTTGGACGTGGTGGTGTTGCCATTGGCCGCAGCGCTGACGCTTCGCTTGTAGATGGGCTCAAAGGCGAGCCCAACGGGAGGGGTAGAGAGATGGTCGCCACCACGGCGGACGAAGAGGGTTCCACCGGATTCCGCGATGGTGCGCGCGGCCAGACCGGGATCGACCGCGCCCGTCGGGTAGGGTGCGTAGGTGTCCTGCGTGAACTCGTTCACATTCCCCTGCACGTCGTAGAGACCCCAGGGGTTGGGGAGCTTGGTGCCCACCAGGTTCTTCTGGCAGCTCGGCGCCCGCCCTTGCACACAGGAGTTGCCCTGATCCCAGAGGTAGGCGGAATCGAGCGTTGGCCCCCAGAAGCCGGCATCGGTCGTGCCGGCCCGCGCCGCATACTCCCACTCCGCCTCGGTGGGCAGACGGAAGCCATCGCAGGTGGGCCCAACCAGCGAGACGCCCGTGCAACCCGAGTGGACCCCGTCGCCCCAGCCCGTGGGCGAGGGGTCGGTGCAGCCCGTGAGCGTGTAGCAGGCGGTGGCGCCCACGGCGGCCGACCGCGCATTCGCATAGGCCGCAACGGCAAACCAGCTCACCGAGACCTGCGGATCCTGCCCGCGCGAAGCGTCGCTCGGCAGACCGGCACTGCTCCCCTTGACCGCCTTCCAGAGGTCCTGCGTCTCCTCGGTGCGGCTCATGAAGAAGGGCTGTGTGATGACCACAGGGTGCCGGAGAGCGTTGATGGGGATGCTGGCGCTGTCGGTGTAGCTGCTGCCCACCTCGAAGACCGAGGCGCCCCGATGGTAGCTGCCGGCGGCGATGTAGTTCATGCCGTAGGGAGCGCAGCGGGAAGTGGCCGAACCGTCGGCACCAGCGGAACACTCGGTCTTGGGCTGGCCATGCAGCGTCGTGTCATACCCGGCGCATTGGGCGTTGGTCTGGCAGGGCTCGCCGAGGCCGAGCTGCTCGTTGGAGGGCATCCAGCAGGAGATCTCGCCCGTGGAGGGCGTGCCGAGGCCGCATCGCTCCACGCCGAAGCCGGGCGCCCCCTCGCTCCCCGTGCTGCCCGATGCGGGCGTGTTTGCGGTATAGGCGCCCACGGCGGGCTGGCCGCCCGTGCCGCCGTCGCCACCGAGTCCGCCGCTGCTGGCATCGCCCACGGTCATCTCGAGGCTCGAGGGGGTGGGCAGCGGGCTGGCCATGGCCAAGCCCACCGACCAGCCGCCGGCACCACCGGCGCCGCCCGCGCCGCCGCCGCCGCTGCCACCAGCTCCGCCTGCCGCAAACCAGTTTGTGTTGCCACCCGCTGCGTCCCAGTCCGTCGGGTTGGCGAGCGGGCGGGTGAACTCGATGGGGCTCTTGACCTGGGCACCGCCCTGCTGGCCCTCGCCGCCGCCGCCG
>CAIWGR010000386.1 GCA_903912275.1 uncultured delta proteobacterium | reverse complement strand
CCAGCGGAGAAGGTGCCGCTGTAGACCCGGAAGTAGGTAAGCGTGCCCACGTAGGGGTCGTTCATGATCTTGAACGCGAGCGCCGCAAAGGGAGCCGAGGCATCCGCGGGCCGGCTCTCGTAGTCACCATCTTCGAATGGCCGCGGGAAGGCTTCGACTGCCTTGACGGAGGCGGGCTTGAGGCCTCGAACGGGCTTCACGTCGAGCGGCGACGGAAGATAGTCAACGACTGCGTCGAGCAGTGGCTGGACTCCCTTGTTCTTGAACGCCGAGCCCAGCAGAACAGGAACCAGCGTTAATGCGAGGCAGCCTCTCCGGATCGCGGCACGTAGGTCGCTGGTGGCGATCTCTTCGCCCTCCAGAAACCGTGTGGCGATCTCATCGTCCCCCTCGGCGATTGCTTCAACCATCCGCTCCCGCGCGGCGGTTGCATCAGCAAGGAAATCCGCTGGGATCTCCTCTTCGAGGATCGAGGCTCCGAGCGACTCAGAGTCATAACGATAGGCCTTCATCTTGAGCAGATCGATCTGCCCAACAAAGGTCTCGGCCTGTCCCATGGGGAGTTGAAGCGCGACGGGCTGGCACTTGAGCCGATCGCGCATCTTGAGCAGCACGTGATCAAAGTCGGCACCGACCCGGTCCATCTTGTTGACGAAGGCAATCCGGGGAACTCCGTACCGGTTGGCTTGACGCCAGACGGTCTCTGACTGCGGCTGAACGGCTGCGACGGCACAGAACACACCGATCGCCCCATCAAGTACCCGCAGCGAGCGCTCGACCTCAATGGTGAAGTCTACGTGGCCAGGGGTGTCGATGATGTTGATGCGGTGGTCATTCCAGAAGCAGGTTGTCGCGGCTGCGGTGATTGTGATGCCGCGCTCCTGTTCCTGCACCATCCAGTCCATCGTGGCTGCGCCATCATGGACTTCCCCGATCTTATGGGTACGCCCCGTGTAAAACAGGATGCGCTCCGTGACGGTGGTCTTACCAGCGTCGATGTGCGCCATGATTCCAATGTTGCGCATATGTTGGAGCGATTCGGTCACGGCACATACAAGACGAGCCGACCCTAGGGCCGGCTCAGCAAGAGAGGTTCAGTTCAGGACAGTCCTGAACGCGTCGGTTACCAGCGGTAGTGGGCGAACGCCTTGTTGGCGTCAGCCATGCGGTGCGTCTCGTCTTTCTTCTTGATCGCGGCACCGCGGATGTTGGCGGCGTCGAGGAGCTCGTTCGCCAGCTTCTCCATCATCGTGCGCTCACCGCGCGAACGGGCAGCCTGGATGAGCCAACGAACCGAGAGGGCCACACGGCGCTCAGCGCGAACTTCGACGGGCACCTGGTAGGTGGAGCCACCAACGCGACGGCTCTTCACCTCAACGGCTGGCTTTGCGTTCTCGACGGCCTTGCGGAAGATCTCGACAGGGTTCTCACCCTTGCTCCGCTCTTCAAGGATATCGAGGGCGCCGTAGAGGATGGACTCTGCGGTGCTCTTCTTGCCTGCGACCATCAGGCTGTTGACGAAGCGGGTGACAAGCTTGTCGCCATACTTCGGGTCGGGCATCATCGGACGCTTAGGTACTTCTCGCCTGCGTGGCATGGGATTCCCTTAAAAAGATAACCAGTCGGTGAAACGAAACTACTTGGGACGCTTGGCGCCGTACTTCGAGCGCGCCTGACGACGGGCGCTAACGCCAGTCGCATCGAGCGTGCCACGGATGATGTGGTAACGGACGCCCGGAAGGTCCTTGACGCGGCCGCCACGGATGAGGACGACCGAGTGCTCCTGAAGGTTGTGACCTTCGCCCGGGATGTAGGAGGTGACTTCCATGCCGTTCGTCAGGCGAACACGCGCGACCTTGCGAAGCGCCGAGTTGGGCTTCTTGGGGGTCGTGGTGTAGACGCGCGTGCAAACGCCGCGCTTCTGGGGGCAGGAGCGAAGCGCAGGCGCCGAGGTCTTCGTGCGCTGCAGTTCGCGTCCGCTACGGACAAGCTGGTTAATCGTGGGCATTTGTCTCGAAAATCCGAAGAGGCCCCGATGGGGCGGTCCTAGAGGGAGGCCGTGTATAGCCGCCCGTCAACACAAGGTCAAGCGGGCGGGTCCTCACAAAAACGGCAAGCGCCGCGCGACCTAAGGCCGCGCGGCGCTGCAAAGAGGCCCGATTCTAGCCTGCGGCGGAATCCGAAAGATCCTCGCCATCCGGCAGGATGAGAAGTTCCGCGGTGCGGTAGGCATCGAGGCCCGTACCCGCGGGGATGAGCCGGCCCATGATGACGTTTTCCTTGAGGCCGCGAAGGTGGTCGACCTTGGCCTGAATGGCGGCCTCGGTGAGTACCTTGGTGGTCTCCTGGAAGGAGGCCGACGAGATGAAGGACTCGGTCGAGAGAGCCGCCTTGGTGATGCCAAGAAGGAGGTCTTCGGCGCTCGCTGCACGACCGCCAGCCATCACGGCCTTCTGGTTCTCCGTCTCGAAGTCTGCCCGGTCGACAGGCTGGTCAACGATGAAGTTGGTGTCGCCAACGTCGTTGATCTTTACCCGTCGGAGCATCTGCCGGACGATAACCTCAATGTGCTTGTCGTGGATGCGAACGCCCTGCCCGCGGTAGACGTTCTGGATCTGGTCCACGATGTACTTCGCAAGTGCCTTGCGGCCCGAGATGCGAAGGATGTCGTGGGGGTTCTCCGAGCCCTCCGTAAGCGGCTCGCCAGCGCGAACATAGTCGCCCTCCTGCACCGTGATGTGCTTGCCCTTGGGCACCGCATACTTGCGGCGCTCGCCGGCGTCAGGAACGACATCCAGATAGCGCTTCCCCTTGGTCTCACGACCGAAGGCGATGCGGCCGTCGATCTCGGAGACGACCGAGAGCTCCTTCGGCTTACGGGCTTCGAAGAGCTCGGCAACGCGCGGAAGACCGCCCGTGATGTCCTTCGTCTTCTGGGACTCTCGGGAGACCTTTGCGATCCACATGCCGGGGCGAACGTCGTCGCGGTCGTTGACCTCGATGACGGTGCCGGTGGCGAGCTGGTAGGTGGCGAGGATCTTGGAGGAGTCCTTCGCCTTGATCGAGATGCGGGGACGGGCGTTCGGGTCGCGCGAGTCGATGATCACCATACGCGAGAGGAAGGTGGTCTGATCAACGGACTCCTCCACGGTGACGCCGTCTTGGATGTCTTCGAACTTGATGACACCCTCGTAGCCCGCGAGGATCGGGGTCGAGTAGGGATCCCACTCGGCCAGGCGGCTGTTGGCAGGCACCTCTGCGCCCTCGTCGAAGGCGAGCTTGGCACCGTAGGTGAGCGGGAAGCTCTCCTTCGTCTGGCCGCGATCGTCGACGATGCTGACCTTACCGTTACGGTTCATGACGACGAAGCCCTTCTCGCTCTGAACGCGACGGACATCCTCATACTTCACGAAGCCGGCGTGGCGGTTCTCAACGCTCGATTGCTGGGCGCTCAGGGTACCGACGCCACCGAAGTGGAAGGTACGCATGGTGAGCTGGGTACCAGGCTCGCCGATGGACTGGGCGGCGATGATGCCGACCGCTTCTCCGACGTTGACCAGACGGCCACGCGCGAGGTCGCGACCGTAGCAGCGGGCGCAGAGGCCACGTGCCGACTGGCAGGTGAGAGGCGACCGGACGGTCACCTTCTCGACGACCGCATCCTCGATGATGTCTGCGACTTCCTCGGAGATCTCGGCGTTGGCGTCGACGATGACTTCGTCCGTGTGGGGATGCCAAACGGGCTCGAGCGTTACGCGTCCCAGGATGCGCTCGCGGAGCGGCTGAACGATTTCGCCGTTCTCGATGAGCGCGGAGAGTTCGATACCGTCGGCTGTACCGCAGTCCTGCTCGGAGATGATGGAGTCCTGTGCGACATCAACGAGACGACGGGTCATGTAACCCGAGTTCGCCGTCTTGAGCGCGGTATCTGCAAGACCCTTGCGAGCTCCGTGGGTCGAGATGAAGTACTCGAGGCCGGTAAGACCTTCGCGGAAGTTCGCCATAATGGGCGTCTCAATGATCTCACCCGAGGGCTTCGACATGAGGCCACGCATACCGGAGAGCTGACGCATCTGCTGAGCCGAGCCACGAGCGCCCGAGTCGGCCATGATGTAGACCGAGTTGAAGGACTCCTGCTCCTCGGTCTTTCCGTCGGCCTTGGTGACCGTTACAAACTTGATCTCCTTCATCATGGCGGCGGCGATCTCTTCGGTCGCACCCGACCAGACGTCGAGAACCTTGTTGTACTTCTCGCCCGAGGTGAGTGCGCCCTGGCGCTGCTCGTCTTCGATGACCTTGACCTTGGTCTTGGCCTCGCCGACGATCTCCCACTTCCTGCTCGGGATGACCATGTCGTGGAGCGCGATGCTGATGCCAGCGCGCGTCGCGAAGGTGTAGCCGAGCGTACGCATGCGGTCAGCAAAGATGACCGTCGCCTTCTCGCCGGAGACGCGGTAGGCGTCGTCGATGAGCTGGGTGAGGTCCTTCTTCTTAAGCGTCCGATTGATGGAATCGAAGGGCATGCCAGAGGGGAGGATCTCGCCGAAGAGTACCCGGCCCGTGGTCGTCGCAACCCGTTTGCCATCCATGCGGACGGTGATCTTGGCCTGCAGGTCGATGTTCTGCGCGTCGTAGGCCGCGATGACCTCGTTGCGATTGGCAAACAGACGGCCCTCGCCCAGCGCGCCGATCCGCTCACGCGTCATCCAGTAGCAGCCTAGGACGATGTCCTGCGACGGGGAGATGATGGGCTTGCCGTTGGCAGGCGAAAGGATGTTGTTGGTCGAGAGGAGAAGGACACGGGCCTCCATCTGCGCCTCGATCGAGAGCGGAAGATGGACAGCCATCTGGTCGCCGTCGAAGTCGGCGTTGAAGGCCGTGCAGACCAGGGGGTGGACCTGAATGGCCTTGCCCTCGATGAGGATGGGCTCAAAGGACTGGATGCCCAGACGGTGGAGCGTAGGCGCCCGGTTGAGCATCACTGGATGCTCTTTGATGACCTCCTCAAGGATGTCCCAGACAGCAGCCTCTTCACGCTCAACCATGCGCTTGGCGCTCTTGATGGTGGAGACGAAGCCCTTCTGTTCCAGCTTGTGGTAGATGAAGGGCTTGAAGAGCTCGAGGGCCATCTTCTTCGGGAGGCCGCACTGGTGAAGGCGGAGCTCCGGGCCGACGACGATGACCGAACGGCCCGAGTAGTCGACGCGCTTTCCGAGCAGGTTCTGCCGGAAACGACCGTGCTTACCACGGAGCATATCGGAGAGGGACTTGAGCGGGCGCTTGTTGGGCCCCGTGATGGTCTTGCCGCGACGGCCGTTGTCAAAGAGGGCATCGACCGCTTCTTGAAGCATGCGCTTCTCGTTGCGGATGATGATCTCTGGAGCGCTCAACTCGAGCAGCCGCTTGAGGCGGTTGTTGCGGTTGATGACGCGACGGTAGAGGTCGTTCAGGTCGCTGGTGGCGAAGCGGCCACCATCGAGCGGGACGAGCGGACGCAGGTCGGGCGGGAGGACGGGGATGACCTCGAGGACCATCCACTCCGGCTTGTTGATGCTGATGCGGAAGGCCTCAACGACCTTCAGCCGCTTGGAGATCTTCTTGCGCTTGGCGTCGCTGTTGGCGAGGCGCATTTCGGCGCGGAGCTCTTCGCTGAGGCGCTCGATGTCGAGGATGCGGACGAGCTCGCGAATCGCCTCGGCGCCCATCTGGGCGTCGAAGGAGTCCCAACCGAACTCCTCGCAGAGCGCATGGTAGCGCTGCTCGGAGATGATCTCGCCAACCTGCAGCGGCGTATCCTTGGGATCAATGACGGCGTAGGAGACGCAGTAGAGCACCTTCTCGAGATCCTTGAGCGGGATGTCGAGCAGGTTACCGATGCGGCTCGGCAGGCT
>CAIWGR010000385.1 GCA_903912275.1 uncultured delta proteobacterium | reverse complement strand
GGCGTCGCGGAGGTGCGCCAGACCGGGCTCGTCCTTGCGGTGCAGCTGGCCGACGGCAGCGATTATACCGACCCGGTCGGCTGGCGCATCGCCAAGGCGGCCGCCGCGCGCAACCTTCTCATTCGACCGCTCGGAAACGTGGTCTACCTCGTTCCGGCGCTCACCATCTCCGAGCCCGAACTCGACGACATGCTCGAACGCTTCGGCAGCGCCATCCGAAGCGCGCGCTAGGGCGCCGCTACTCTTCGAAGAACCAGTTGTCGTAGAAGCGGCCAGCCCGCTTGAAGGTCACCGCACCAAAGGCATTGGCGGCGATGCCCCAGATGATGGCCAGTTTGAAGAGCCAGGAGAGGCGGTCGCGACCCTGCGCCAGCAGCACCAACAGGAAGGGCAGATAGTCCATCTGAAAGCGGTAGCCGAACTGCTCCCAGCCGGTGTTCTGATAGAAGAGGTGGGAGGTGGCGATGGCGGCGATGGTGGCCCAGGCAGCGCGATGGAGCCAACGGTTCTCAGCCCCTTCGCGCGCCGTGGGCCAGAGCAGATAGAGGAAGGCGGGCGTGGTGAGCCAGATGGCGAGGCCATGCTTGGAGACGATGATGTAGGGGGCCTCTGGCTGCAGCTTCGGGAGCAGCGCAAACATGGCCGCGAGGTTGCGCGAGAGGAAGTGGTAGTTGAAGAGTCCCCACTGCTTGATGCGGTCGAGTTGGCCGTTGGCGAGGTAGGTGTGGCCGAACTCTCCGAGCCGCTCGAAGCGGGCCTGGTTGGCGGCCATGAGCAGTAGCCCCACGACGAGCGGCGCGGCCGCAAACAGCAGGCCGTCACGCCAGAACCGACGGTCACGCAGCGAGGCGAGCCGACCTGCCGGGAAGAACAGAGCCGCCGCCGCAAAGACCGCGGCATAGAGCAGCGGCGTGCGGGCAGCGAAGCCGCAGGCCAGCGCCACGCCGGCCCAGAAGAAGCGCCGCGCGAGGATGGCCCGCACGTAGAACAGGTTGAAGGTCACGCCCACCACCAGCGCCGTGAACCAGACCTGCCCGAGCACGGAACACCAGAGATGGGCCGTGCCGAAGCCGAAGAGGGCCAGCAGCCAGCCCAGATCGCCGCGCGACAGCCGGGTATGACCAAGCCGGCCGAGCTGCAGCAGCAGCCCCCAGGCGAGCACCACATTGAGCGCAGCCATCGCCACGGTGAAGAGCACATCGTTGAAGGCCATGCCCCAAACCGCGACGAAGGGCATCATCAGCACGGCCGGCATGGGCGGAAACGAGACATAGTTGGCGAAGGTGCTCTTGGCCGTGCGCGCCTCGGCAGCATCGAGCACATAGAGCCGGCCGCGCAGGTCCATGAACTTGCGCTGGCCCTTGTTCCACCAGAAGCCCTTGAGCTCCTGTCCGCTCCGAAGATGGAGGGTCTCGACCGTCGCCCAGTCGTTGCCGTGGGGCGGCGCGCCGCGCACCTCGAGCGTACCGTGAAGGTAGCTGTCGGCGAGGTAGACGAAGTGGGGGTCTGTGCTCTGCTGCCGCAGCCTCCCTCCCGCGAAGGCACCGAAGACCAGCAGCGAGAGGATGAAGATGGCCGCGGTCACGCTCCATGAGCTGCGATAGGCGGTGGCGTCGGCCGGCTGGTCGGAGTGGGACATGCGGTGGTCCGGATGGCTGCGTCGGCGGGGCAACTAGCAGGGTTGGCCTGCCGGTGCCACGCGCTACCAGCCGCGGGCGTCGAGCGGGGCCTCGCGCCACCAGTTCACGCCGTCGGAGGCGAAGACGAGCGCCGAGCCCTGGTCGGTGCGCTCTGTCCAGATGGAGGCGCCGTTCAGCCGCGCGCTGACCTCCGCGTGGGGGAAGCCGAACTTGTTGTCGCGGCCGAGTTCGAGGAGCGCGAGCCGTGGTGCCACCGCCGCGAGGAAGGCCGGGGTGCTGGAGGTCTTGCTGCCGTGGTGTCCGACCTTGAGCAGCGTCGCGCTCAGGTTGGCGCCCGAGGCGAGGAGATGGGCCTCGCGCGGCGCCTCCGCATCGCCGACGAGGAGCGCGCAGAAGTCTCCGTCGCAGATGCGGAGCACCAGGCTTCCGTTGTTGCCGGTCGCGTCGGGGGGCCGTGGAAGCGTCTCGATGCTCATCTGCCGCGGGCCGCTACCCATCGTCATGCGGGCCGGAGGCTGATCGGGATGGAGCACCTTTGCGCCGATGCGGGTGGCCCCGCTCTGCAGCGAGCGGACGAGTTTCTTGGAGGGGTCGAGCGCGCCGGCCCATATCTGGGAAGGCGTGAGGTAGGGCACCAACTCTGCGATGCCTGCGAGGTGGTCTGCGTCATCGTGGGTCGCGACCAGGATGTCGACGCTGCGATAG
>CAIWGR010000384.1 GCA_903912275.1 uncultured delta proteobacterium | reverse complement strand
TTGCCCCCAAGGCCACCGCCTGCGGCACCACCACCGTAGCCGCCGAGTACAAGTGCGACAGCACCGCCCAGGGCGGCAAGATCATGCAGCGCAAGGCGGTTCAAGGCTGCCTCGGCACCAGCACCACCTGCTCGACCTCGGCCGGCTGCAGGACGGTCGCCTCTACTACACGATGCGTGAGGTGCCGCGTCGGACACTGCGCGACCTGTTGGAGGGCCTCGCCCGGAACGATGCTGCAACCGTGCAACGGGTTGGCCCGCTTGCGCTGATGAACCTCTTCCTGCAGCTCTGTAGTGCGATGGAGTTTGCTCATGCGCGCGGTGTGGTGCATCTCGACCTCAAGCCGGAGAACATCATGATCGGCGACTATGGCGAGGTGCAGGTGATGGACTGGGGCGAGTCGCACTGGGCGGAGCAGACAGGTGCCGAGGAGCGCCGCCGCGGCGGTCCGGCTGCGCAGTCGGTCGGGACGCCCTCCTACATGTCGCCCGAGCAGGCGCGTGGGCAGCATTCGAAGTTCGGTCCGCTGTGCGATGTCTACGCGCTGGGCGTGATTCTTTACGAGATGCTGACTTTCCGTCAGCCTTCGTTGCGCGACAACGCGATGCTCACGATGATGGCGGTTATCACGGAGCCGATTATGGCACCGAGTGTCGCTGCGCCTGACCGTTGGATTCCTGAGACGCTGGATGTGATTGTCATGAGAGCACTCGAAAAGGATGCCGAGGCGCGTTGGCCTTCGGTGCAGGCCTTCGCGGCGGCGTTGAAGCGTCATCTTGAGCAGCGGAATGCGACCGGTCTTCAGATGAGTCTGTCGTGAAGTGGCAGCATATGTTGGAGATCTCACCCGAGGTTGCGGGGGAGCGGATCGATCGTGCGCTGGCGCGGCTGAGTCAGGGTTCGGAGGAGCCGCTTTCGCGCGGAGAGAGCCGCCGCTGGATCGATGCAGGTCGGGTCTATCTGAATGGCCGTCGGGTGAAGCTGGCGGGCCGGATTGTTTTTGCGGGTGACTCGCTGACGACGGCGGAGGCCGAAGCGGCGGCGGCGCCGGTGGCATCGGGCGGCATGGACTGGGCCGAGGCGGTGCTGTTTGAGGATGATGACCTGATTGTGGTCAACAAGCCGTCGGGCATCCCGTCGCAGCCCACGCGCGACCCGCTGCGCGACAACGCGGTGGAGTCGGTCTCGCGCTTTCTCTCCGCGCGTGAAGGGCGGCAGCTCTCGGTGAAGCTGGCCCACCGGCTCGACCGCGACACGAGCGGCGTGCTGGTGATGGCAAAGACCGACCGCGCCATCACGCAGATGGGCGAGGCCTTCGCGGCCCGCGCGACGCAGAAGACCTATGTGGCGATTGCCCGCGATCGGCTCAACACAGCCGAGGCTGCCTGGACGGTCGACGACCATCTGGCCGCGCAGCGGCTGGAGGGCGGCATGACGATCATGCGGTCGGTCCACCGCGGCGGCGACCGGGCGACGACGGCCTTCACGACCCTCTCACGGGGCGACGGCTACGTCTGGATTGAGGCGCAGCCGCACACGGGCCGCATGCACCAGATCCGCGCCCATCTGGCCGGCTCGAAGCTGCCGATCCTGGGCGACCTGCTCTACGGCGGCCCGCGCACCGCGGGTGGCAACAGCGCCGCGCGGGTGATGCTGCATGCGCGCAAGTTGGTCTTCCCCCACCCGATCACACGGGCGGAGATGACCATCGAGGCGCCCATCCCGGCCGACATGCTCCTCTTCGCGGTAGGCGACGCGGCCGGTTAGCAGCGGATCTCGCGCAGGCGGATGAGCGGGCCCTCGTTGGGCGTCCCCTCGCGCAGGTCGACGACCAGCTCGGCGAACCAGATGAGGTCGCTCTGCGGGTCGAGGAGGTTGTGTCGCACCTCCCAGACCTTGGGTGCGACGAGCTTGAGCGTGGTGTGCTCGGGCATGCGCGAGGCGTGGTCGGAGCGGAGCCAGTCATACTCTTCGAAGAAGGGGGCGATGGCCTGCTCGAGACGGGCGGGGCTCCAGGGATCGTGGATGTCGGTGAAGAGGCAGGCGATGGCCTCTTCGTAGTCGCGCGCGGAGAGCGCCTTGACGAGGCTTGCGAGCTCGGCGCGGATGCGGGCTGCGAAGGCACGCGGGTCGCGTGAGATGTCGCGCGGAGGTGGCGCGTCGGCGCGGTCGGTGTCGGTCTCGGGCCCGTCGGCGACCATCTCCTCCCACTCGCGGACGAGGCTCGAATCGACCCGCTCGATCATGGCGCGGAAGTAGCCGATGACCTCGACGAGCTCGTCGTTGAGGAAGGCGATGGGGACGCTTCGAACGAGCATCTTGTAGGAGCTGCTGAGGTAGCGCAGCAGCAGCCCCTCTGCGGTCTCGATGCCGTAGAGCCGGACATACTCGGCGAAGGAGAAGTAGCCCTCCCACATCTCCCGCATGATCGACTTGGGGTGCACATTCTCGCGGCCGACCCAGGGGTTCTGTTCGGCGAAGGCGTTGAAGAGGGTGTAGATCTCTTCGGCGAGCGGCTTGGGGTAGGTGACCTTCTCGGTCGCCTCGCGGATCTCCTCATACTCGGCGCCCTCGCCCTTCATCTGTGCGACGAGTGCGCGGCGGGCCTTGTGGGCCTGCGCGTTGAGAATGGAGAAGGGGTTGTCCTGGAGCGATTCGATGAGGCTCAGGACCGACATCGCATACTCTTCGGAGGGGAGTCCGAGCCGCTCGAAGCGCTCGAGGGCGTCGAGCAGAAAGAGGCTGAGCGCCTGGTGCATGGAGAAGTCGCTCTGGAGTCCGCGGACCAGCTCGACGGTGGGGAGCATGGTGCGTTCGTCGCGGGTGCGCTGGACGATTCCGGCGGCTTCGAGCGACTGGAAGAGGCTCTTGAGATGGCGGCGGAGCCGCTTCTTTCCGCCCTCGTTTTCGTGGCAGACGGCGATGAGTCGGACGAGCTCGCGGTAGCCGTTGGCGTTGCGGCGCTGGAGCACATTCATGAGCGCGCCATGGTCGAGCTTGAAGCGGCTGCGCATGGCCTCGGGGCGGCCGTTGACGAGGCGGAGGAAGATCTTCTCGTCCCAGGGCACGTAGCCCTTCTCCGGCGGCTGGGCCTTGTGGATTTTGATCTTCTTTCCGCTGCCGTAGGCCTTGGCCTCACGCTTGCGGTTCTCGACCACATGCTCGGGCGCCTGACAGACAACCCAGCCGCGGTCGTCGAAGCCTTTGCGCCCTGCGCGGCCGGCGATCTGCTTGAAGTCGCGGACGGAGAGGATGGCCACCTGCTCGCCATCGAACTTGCAGAGCTTGGAGAAGACGACGGAGCGGATGGGGACGTTGATGCCGACGCCGAGCGTGTCGGTGCCGGAGATGACCTGGAGGAGTCCGGCCTGGGCCAGGCGCTCGACGAGGAGGCGGTATTTGGGGAGCAGGCCGGCGTGGTGGACGCCGATGCCGGCGGAGACGAAGCGGCGGAGCGAGGGGCCGAAGGGGCTGTCGAAGCGGAAGCCGGAGAGCTCTTTGCGGATGCCGTCGCGGGCATCCTTGTTGGCGATGTTGGCGCTGGTGAGGTCTTGGCCGAGTTCGGTGGCTTCGCGCTGGGTGAAGCTGACGACGTAGATGGGGGCGCGACCGCGGCCGAGGAGGTCTGCGATGGTCTCGTGGAGGAAGGACTCTTTGTAGGAGAACTCGAGCGGGACGGGGCGCTGCTCGGACTGGACGAGCGCGACGGTGCGGCCGGAGCGTGTCTGCAGGTCCTGCTGGATGAAGGAGACGTCGCCGAGCGTGGCCGACATGAGGAGGAAGCGGCAGCGGGGCAGGGCGAGGAGCGGGATCTGCCAGGCCGAGCCGCGGTCGCGGTCGGAGTAATAGTGGAACTCGTCCATGATGACGTCGTGGACGCGGGCCTCGTCGCCGAAGCGGAGGGCCATCTGGGAGAGCACCTCTGCGGTGCAGCAGAGGATGGGCGCGGAGGGGTTGATGGAGGCGTCGCCCGTCATCATGCCCACCTGCTGGGGGCCGAAGAGTTTGCAGAGGGCGAAGAATTTTTCGCTGACCAGCGCCTTGATGGGGGCCGTGTAGACCGAGGTGCGACCCTGGGTGAGGGCGAAGAAGTGGTGGGCGGTGGCGACGAGCGATTTCCCCGACCCTGTGGGAGTGTTGAGGATGACCGAGTTGCCCTGCATGATCTCGAGGATGGCCTCTTCCTGCGCGGGGTAGAGTTCGGCGCCGGTCGAGAGGACAAACTGGAGGAAGTGGTCGAAGGCCTCTTCGGGGGAGAGGCGGTGGGCGGTCGGGTCGACGGCGAGCGGAGCGGTGTTGAGGATTTCGGACATGGGCCCCGGGGTGTTTGCGTGGGGGCGGGCTTACCATGTGATGCGGCACGGGCAAGCGGCGCTGCCTTTCTCGCTCCTCGGGGACGGCTGTGCTAGGGGCGCACTCCCGCGGCAAACGAGCGGGTTGGGCGTGCGCAGAACGAGGGTCGATGAGTGAGCTTAGGGTCGTCTTCCTGGGAACGAGCGCAGGCCGTCCGACACCGCGTCGGAGTGTCTCGGCGGTCTACCTGCAGTTCGGGGCCGACTCGGTGCTCTTCGACTGCGGCGAGGGGACGCAGCTGCAGGTGCTCAAGGCCGGGGTAAGGATCAGCAACCTCAAGGCCATCTGCATCACCCATTTCCACGGCGACCACATCAACGGCCTGCCCGGCTTCCTCGGGACGGTAGGGCTCAACGGCCACCGCGACAGGATGGTGCTGGCTTCGCCGCGGGGCATGGACCGCTACCTCGCGGTGCTGCGCGAGCTCTCCATCCTGAACCCATCCTTTGAGCTCGACCTGGTGCAGAACAGCGTGGGCATGGTCTACGCGACCGAGGACTACACCATCGAGACGACCAAGCTCGACCATCGCGTTCCGGCCTATGGATTCATCTTCCGCGAGCGTGATCTGGTGGGGAGGTTCGACCTCCAGAAGGCGATGGAGATGGGCATCGAGCCCGGTCCGGTCTTCGGTCGGCTCCAGCGTGGCGAGACCATCACGCTCGAGGATGGCCGGCAGGTTCGGCCGGAGGATGTGCTCGGTCCGACGCGCAAGGGCCGCTCAGTGGCCTACATCACCGACACCCGACCGAGCGCGACGGTGGTGGAGGCTGTGGCAGGGGTGGACATCCTCATCCACGAGGCGACCTACCTCTCCGGGCTGCGCGACCAGGCGATGGCGCGCAAACACTCCACCGTCTCGGAGGCCGCCATGGTGGCGCGCGAGGCGGGCGTGAAGCAGCTCATCCTGACCCACATCTCGCCCAAGCACACCTCGGGGCGGGATATTCTTCGCGAGGCCAAGGCCATCTTCCCCGAGAGCTATCTCGCGGAGGATTTCTCCGAGTTTGTGCTGCCGGTTCCCGAGTAGCGCGCCGTCACGCGAGGCGTTAGGATTGCGCCCGGTTACAGTCGGGGGTAGCCGCAGCGCACCCCACATCTTTTGGAGGAGTTGCCATGATGAAGTCGATGATGAAGGTTGCCGGTCTCTCCCTTTCGCTCTCCCTCGTCGCCTGTGGCGGCATCTCGTCCGAGAAGCCGGCCGACGCTCCGAAGGTGCTTCCTGCCAAGGCCGCGAAGCCGGCGCTGGTGCGGTTCGTGAACGCGGCAGAGGGCGTCGCAGAGGCCCACTTTGCGGTCGGCGACAAGGCGGTCGAGGCCAGCCTCGTCCCGGGCGCCTTCATGACCAGCCGCGCGGAGGTTCCCGCGGGCGAGCAGACGCTCAAGGTTCTTGGCGGCGGAACGGCGGCGCTCTTTGAGAGCAAGCTCAACCTCACGGCCGATGGCCACTACACGGTGGTGCTCCTTGGCAACGCCTCGGGTCCGGGTCTCTCCGGTCGTCTTGATGCCATCGTGCTGGAGGATGGTCCGCAGACCATCGCTGCCGGCAAGAGCCTCGTCCGGTTTGTCCACGCGGTTCCGGGCGGCCCGGCCGTCTCCTTCTCGAGCGCCAAGGGTCAGACCTATGTGAGCGGCGTGAACTACGAGCACACGACGCCCTGGGTCGCCGGCCCGGGTGAGAGCGAGAATGTGCGCATCGTCATCGACCAGACCGAGGCCTACACGGCGTCGGTTCCCGTCTCGGAGGGCCGTCTCTACACGGTCATCGCCCGTCCGAAGGGTGAGAGCTTTGCCTATGTTGTCATCAACGATCGTCCCTAAGCGGATGGCGGCGTGAGGCCCGTCCGCGACCAGGCAACCGGCTGGGTGGCGGTGGCGGAGCGGCTTCAGCCGCTCTTCTTTGCAGCCTTCTTCGTGGGGCTGCTGCTCTGGCCCTTCGCGGGTCACCGGGTGGCGCTCATCACGGCGGGCAGCGCGGTGGTCTGCGCGGGGCTGGTCCCCTTTGTGACGGGGCGCTACCGCACGCGGCTTGCGCGGCTTGATGGCACGGGCGCCCGCTTCCGCGGCCTCTACTCCATCGTCATCGGGCTGATCTTCATCGCACTCGGTTGGTTCGGTCATGTCTGAGACGCAGCCAGCATGGTTGGAGGAGGCGGGGAGCGGCCTGCTCCAGGTCTTCTCGGAGCTGGCCAGCGAGCCGATGCCGGAGGATGCGACCTCGGACCTGCTGGCGCGGGGCTGGCGGCTCTACCAGCGCAGGCGGGGTCACCGGACCAGCTCCGACGACCAGCTCGCCGCCTGGATGGCGGTGCGTGCCGCCGGCGGCGCCTCGGTGGAGCGCTACCTCGACATCGGCTGCGGCATCGGCTCGGTGCTGCTGCTCACCGCTGCCACCCTGCGACCCGCGCGCTCGCTTGGCGTGGAGGCGCAGCGGCAGAGCGCTCGGATGGCCCATCAGAGTGTGCGGGAGCTGCTCGAGGCGCCCTCGATTCGGCTCCTCCATGGCGACCTGCGGGAGCTCACAGCGGAGCAGGTGGGGAGCTTTGACCTCATCACCGGTTCGCCGCCCTACTTCCCTGTGGGGACGGGCGTCCCTTCGCCCGACCCACAGCGGGAGGCCTGCCGGTTTGAGCTCCGTGGCGGCGTGGAGGGCTACTGCGACGCAGCCGGCCGTCTGCTGACGCCCGATGGCCGCCTCTGCCTGGTCTTCCAGACGGTCTGGACGCCGCGGGTACATGCGGCAGCACGGGCTGCGGGGCTTCGGCTGGTGGAGCAGGTGGATGTGCGGACGCGGAGCGACCGGATGGAGCCCTTCTTGAGCGGCTACACCTTTGCGCGGGGTGACTGGCAGCCGCCGGCTACTCCGCAGGAGCTGGCTGTTCGCGGCGCGTCGGGCCTTGTCACAGCAGACTGGAATGGACTCCGCGCGGAGCTCGGCCTGGTCTAGTTCGGCTTAGCGCTTGGTCGTCGAGGCGAGTTTGGCGAGGCCGCGCTCGAAGTCGGCGCCGACCGTCTTGTCCATGTTGAAGAAGAGGGTGAAGAACTTGGAGATGAAGGGCGAGGGGCCCGACATGGTCCAGGTGACCCGGGTGCCGTCACCCTCGGGCGTGAGGGTGAAGAGGATCTGGTTGTGGGCCTCGAAGGGCTTGGTGAAGTCGAGCTGGATGGCAACGCTCTTGCCTGGCTCCGCTGCGGTCAGCGTCATCTTCCCCGAGCCGGCCTTGCCATTGCCGAGCCAGGTGAAGTTGCTCCCGATGGCGCCATCCATGCCGCCGTAGGTGTGCTGCATGTTGGGGTCATACGCCTCCCAGGGCGACCACTCCTTCCAGGCTGGGAAGGAGATGAGGCGGGCGTAGACGGCCGCCGGCGGCGCCGGCACGAGGCCTGAACGCTCGACCTTGAAGGAGTCGGGCTTCTGCGATGCGACCGCGCCGAGGGCGATGAGGAAGAGGAGGAGAACGAAGAGTGCTTTGAGGATCATCGCGGCCCCGAGGGTGAGAAGGAGAGGCCGCCGCTCTAGCGTTTTGGTAGGGCGATGCGAGGTTCTTGTGCGCATGGGCTCCGTCGCGCCGCGTCACACACCTCCATTGTCACGCAAAGTTTGTGGGATTAGCGGGCAGGCGCCGGCAGTCGTCCGGTCACTCTGGGAGCCCGTTATGAAGTTTGATCCAGCCCGCGAGATTCAGGAGTTCCTCACCTTCGGTGAGTTTGGCGATGTGAACGCCTCCATCTGCGACTCCTCGACCTACACCTTCCTCTCCGTGGCCCGGATGGAAGAGGTCTTTGAGCATGAGATCGAGGGCTGCTTCCTCTACTCGCGCCACTGGAATCCGACGAACAAGGCGCTGGCCGGCGCGCTGGCCCGCATGGAGGGCGGAGAGTCTGCGCAGGTGATGGCCTCGGGCATGGCGGCCATCACGACGACGCTCATGCAGCTCTGCTCCGCGGGCGATGAGATTGTCTCGAGCCGCACCATCTACGGCGGCACCTATGCGCTGCTCGCCAACCTGCTCCCCCGCTTCGGCATCCGCACCCGGTTTGTGGATATCAGCGACCACGCGGCCGTTGCTGCGGCCATCGGCCCCAACACCAAGGTGGTCTACTGCGAGAGCATGAGCAACCCGCTGCTCGAGGTCGCAGACATTCCCAAGCTCGCCGCGCTGGCCCACGCCGCCGGCGCAAAGCTGGTGGTCGACAACACCTTCAGCCCGCTCATCCTCTCGCCGCTCCGGCTCGGCGCCGACGTGGTGGTGCACAGCCTCACCAAGTTCATCAACGGCACGAGCGACTGCGTTGCCGGCTGCGTGGTCTCGTCGGCCGCCTTCATCAACGCGCTGGGCGACATCAACGCGGGCCCCAGCATGCTCTTCGGCCCCGTGCTCGACAGCATCCGCGCCGCCAGCATCCTGAAGAACCTGCACAGCCTGCCGGTGCGCATGTCGAAGCACAGCGCCAACGCCACCTATCTGGCCAGTCGCTTCGCGGAGCGGGGGCTGCGGGTTCACAACCCGGGGCTGCCGGCCCATCCGCATCACGCGCTGCTGGAGTCGATGATGAACCCCGGCTTCGGCCACGGCGGCGTGGTTACCATGGATGCCCGCGACAAGAAGACCGCTGGCCGCCTCATGCAGCGGATGCAGGAGGAGAAGGTGGGTTACCTCGCCGTCAGCCTCGGCTACTTCAAGACGCTCTTCAGTGCGCCGAGCCACAGCACCTCGTCGGAGATCCCGGTGGAGGACCGCGAAAAGATGGGCATGGGCGACGGCCTCATCCGCTTCTCGGTGGGTCTGGACAGCGACATGGCGCAGACCTGGGCGACGATCGCGCGGGTGCTCGATGAGGTTGGGCTGTAGGCGGCGCGGGGCCATAAGGTGACAGCGGCGCGGGGAGCGGGTAGGTGGGCGATCTAGACCTCTTTGTGGGCGCTCCAGACCTCTTTGAGAGGCGTCCCGGACCTCGTGTTTGTGTGTGTCATGCCTGAGATTCGCATCGGTTGCAGCCCCGTTCCGCCCCACCGTCGGAGCTACTTCGACCGCTTCTCCTTTGGTGAGATCTCGCAGACCTGGATGGACCCCGTCCGTCCGCAGCGGCTTCGGGCGATGCGGAAGCTGATGAAGCCCGACTTTGAGTTGGTGGTGACGGCCTGGCGCTGGCTGACGCAGGACCCGCTCGATGAGCGTGGCGCTGCGCCGCTCGGCCTCAACAAGGCGCACACGGGCATGCTGCAGGTGACCGATGAGAACCGGCAGATCTGGGCGCTCGTGGCGCAGCAGCTCCGCGCTAGCCGCGCACACAGCGTGCTGCTCAAGACGCCGAATACCTTCGGGCCGTCGAAGACCAACCGGACTGCGCTGACCCAGTTTGTAAAGGAGATCATCCAGCCCGGCGACCTTCAGGTCATCTGGGAGCCGCGCGGCATCTGGGACTACGAGGATGCGCTGGAGCAGGCGCAGGAGTCGGGCGTGCTGCTGGCCTCCGACCCCTTCACCGATGGCGCCTTCCCGGAGCAGCTGGCCGACAAGGCCTACTATGTGCTGACCGGTCCGCACGGGCAGGCCCGCTTCCGCGAAGACGACCTGCTGCGGCTCATCGACTTTGTGGATGAGCACGACGAGGCGGTGACGCTGGTGGTGCGTGGCGACGACCGGGAGCGGGTTGCGAGCCGCATCCTGCGTCTGCTTGAGACCGACACGGGTCTTGGCGAGGAGGAGGTCACGCTCGACGACGAGGCGGCCGCGGTGCCCATGGCGAGCGTGGACGACGACTCGGTTTGGGACGAGCTCGATGACGACTCCGCCTGGGACAATGTGCCGGTGGAGGAGGGCGACGACGATGACGGCGTCTTCGACAGCGACGAGGACGAACTCGACGAAGACGAGGACGAAGAGACGTAGCAGGCGGGAACTTCCGCTCTGACTGCGTGTCGGAGAACAGAGGAAGCGGTCTTGCAGGCGAGGCGAACCGGATGCAGTCCCACGACGAAGAACAGGCGCTTGTAGCGCGGCTCCGACGGAGGGAGAGCGAGGCCTTCACGGAGCTCGTGCGGCTCTACCAGCACCGGGTCTTCGGGCTGCTGCTGCGCATCATGGGGCAGCCCGATGAGGCGGAGGAGCTGGCGCAGGAGGTCTTCGTGAACGTCTATCGCGGGCTCGATTCGTTCCGCGGCGAGTCGTCGCTGCGCACCTGGATCTACCGCATCGCGACCAACCAGGCGAAGAACCGGCTGAAGTACCTGAGCCGTCGGCGCGCGGGGCAGCAGGAGTCGCTGGACGACCACCCGGATGAGTCGGCCTTCATGCCGCTGGGCGAGCCGGTGCCGCGCCCCGACCGAGCCGCGGAGGGTGCGGAGATGGAGCGGATTGTCTCAGCGGCGCTGTCGGCGCTGGATGCGGAGCATCGTGAGGTGCTGGTGCTGCGCGACATCGAGGGGCTCGCCTACGAGGAGATTGCACAGGTGCTGGGGCTCGCGGAGGGGACGGTGAAGTCGCGGCTCTTCCGCGCCAGATACGCGCTGAAGCAGCGCATCGCAGCGGTGATGGAACCATGAGCAGGCTCTCGGACCAGACGGTGGAGTTGATGGGCGCCTACATCGAGGGCGAGCTCGATGCAGAGGCCGCGGCCTCGTTTGAAGCCTTGATGGAGGCCGACCCGGCGCTCTTCGCCGAGGTGGAGTCGATGCGCGAGACGGTGCGGCGGTTGGCGTCGCTGGAGCGCCCGAAGGCGCCGGAGGGGTTCTCGGCCGACCTCGCTGCGCGGCTCCGGTCGCGCTCGGTGACGGAGCGTCGCGGCGGCATGGGGCTCGAGGAGCGCTGGTTGCAGCTGCTTCTGCTGGCCGGCGTGGCGATGCTGGCCTGGCTGCTCTGGCCGCACGGTGGTTCGGTAGCGCCGTCGGCTGGTTCGCCGGACGGGAGCGGGTCGGGGAGCGGCGCGGAGGAGATTGTGGTGCCTGCGCTGCCGGCCGGCGAGGTGGAGGTAGAGCCTGCGCTGCCCTCACGGGTGGCGGGTGGTCCCGTAATGCAGATGAAGGCCATCGAGAACCGCTACGAGGTGGCAACGACGCTCGATGCGAAGGCGCTGCGCACGGCGCTCCGAAAGGTGGTCGGAGACCGTCAGGTGAAGGAGGTCGAGGGTGGCTTTGAGGTCACGCTTGATGCCAAGGAGTCGGATGCGGAGCGGGCCCGATTGTTGAACCTCGGACGGTATTCGGTAGAGCGGGTCACGCTGCCTGCCGGGCAGCGGCCGCCGGTGCTGCTGCGGAGCCTGCCAGCCAGCACAAAGCCATAACGGAGCGAGCGCCATGAGCGACGACAAACGCAAGACAGAACTCGAAGATGTGGCCGCCACCATCGCCCGGCTCGAGGCCGACGGTGCCGCAGCGCGGAGCCGCATGAAGAAGTCGATTGCCATCTACGCGCTCTTCTCGGTGACCTGGGTGGCCATCCAATTTGCCCACCGCGGCAACGACGATCGGTTTACGGTGCCTTCGATGATCCTGATGGCGACGGCCGTCTTCGCGATGCCGCGCCGCGTAGGTCCCATTCAGCCGCCAGATGCGCCCAATCCGCTCGATGTCGCGCGGCTGCATGAGGCCTATGCGCAGCTCAAGGCGATCGAGTGGCAGGCGACCAAGGTGCGGCTCGCCTACTTGGCGGCGACGGCGGTCTTCTTTGTGCTGCTGCCGAAGCTGGTTGGACCGTGAGCCAGGCGCTCGCCGCCCGTCGCGTTGCCGTCATTGGCGCGGGCCCCGTTGGGCTGGAGGCTGCTGCGCGGTTTGCGGAGGCAGGCGCTTCGGTGACGGTGCTGGAGCAGGGTCTGGTGGGCGAGGCGGTTGCAGCCTGGGGCCATGTGCGCCTCTTCTCGCCCTGGCGGATGAACTGCGGCCCGAGCGGGCTGCGGCTGCTGGGAGCGCTCCCCGCGCAGGGCGAGGTGTTTCCGACGGGCGCCGCGTTTGTGGCGGACTACCTCCAGCCGCTGGCTGCGGCGCTCCGGCTGCGGGGCGTGGAGATTGTGGAGAAGGCGCAGGTGGTGGCCGTCGGCCGCGAGACCCTGCTCAAGGGCGAGGGAATTGGCGCGGTGGGCGACCGCCGTCGCGAGCAGGCGACCTTCCGGCTGATTGTGGATGGACCGGCGACGGAGCGGGTGCTGACGGCAGACATCGTTGTCGATGCGACCGGCACCTGGAGCCAGCCCAACTGGCTCGGCCGTGGCGGCCTGCCGGCACCTGGCGAGCGGCTCGCGGCAGCCTTCCTCACGCGCCACCTGCCTGACGTTGCTGGTGCGGCGAGCAAGCGGTTCGACTTCGGCCGCGTGGCTGTGGTCGGCGGTGGCTACTCTGCGGCGACCGCCATCGCAGCGCTGCTCGAGCTGCGGGCTGCCGGTGGCGCGGCGGAGCTCCACTGGGTGCTTCGTGATGCGGTCCCTGCCTACGCCCGATTCGAGAATGATCCGCTCACCGGTCGGGACGCTCTTTCGGCGCGTATGAACGAGGTGCTGCGCGGAGAGGCCGGCGTGACCATCCACGCAGGCCGCGAGGTGGAGGCCCTCTCGATCTCAGCCGAGCGTGTGAACCTGTCGCTCACCGATGGCGCAGGCGCGGAGCACACGTTGGCCGGCTGCAGTGAGGTCATCTGTGCCACGGGCTATCGCCCAGATCTGGAGCTCTGCCGCGAGCTGCAGGTGCATCTTTGCTACGCGTCCGAGGGGCCGATGAAGCTCGCTGCGGCGATGCTTGCTGCGGGCGGTGCAGGGGGCG
>CAIWGR010000383.1 GCA_903912275.1 uncultured delta proteobacterium | reverse complement strand
CGGCGCGGCAGCTGCCGCATCGACGGGTAGCGCAGGGAGCGAACAGGCAGGAAACTCCTCGCGCAGACGGGCCGCAAAGGCGGTCAGCTCCTGCTGGCGCGGCTCCAGTATCGCCCGCTCGTACTCAAGCAGCAGCGAACTGCCGAACGCCTCCGTCAACCGATCGAGCGACCGCACCACCTGCGTTGCCGTCATCGTCGCGTCGGTGCAGGGATCGGAGCCGTCGCGAAGTGCTACCCGCCCCCGTCCGTAAAACTGCATCGCCTTGAGCAGTTCGGCATCGAGTTCGGCGAGCTGGCTGTCGAATCGGACCCCCGCCGCCTGCTTCCGAAGCAGGGGAGGGCACCGCTCGGAGAGGGCGGTGAGGGAGAGCATCACGCTGTCGAGTTCGGCAGCCTGCGGGAGCGCCATCTCTGCCTTCCAGCGGTCCACAGCGCCTCGGCACCGCTTGAGGTCTACCTCCGCCTCTGCAGGCGCAGCCGCAACGGCTGGCCCTGCGCTGGGAGCCCCGGCGGCCAGGACAGCGCCCTCGACGGCTGCGGGCTTGGGCTCCTCCGGCCGGCGCCCAGCCCATACGACGCCGAGGAGAACGAGCGCCCCGGCCGCGATGACCGCCCACACCGCCCGCTGCACCTTCGGCGAGGCAGGCTCGGCCACGGGCAACGCTGTGATGCGGCCCATCGGCGGCGCTGCCGGCGCCAGGCGACGACTCACACGGGGCCCCACGGTCGCCTCGCTCTGCTGACGCATCTCCATGGTCTCGCCGCCGGGCGAAACAGGCGCCGCCGGTGTCTGCGTGCTGGAGGCATCGCCCGACCCCTGCGTCATCTCCTGCGGCCGCAGCCGAGAGGCTGTCAGCGGCCCCACCTGCGGCGCAGCGGCGATGCCGCGCCGGAGCGCGGGCGCCCCTCCTCCGCCGAGCGTCAGCAGCAACGCCTCACGCATCTCGCTGCAGTTCGTGAACCGCTCCTCGGGATCCTTCGCCATGGCCTTCATGACGACCGCAGTCACCTCCGACGACAGCTCCGGCCGGACGGCCCGAGGGTCCGGAACCGCCTCGTGGAGATGGGCCATCATCACCGCAAAGTCGGTGTTCAGGGGGTAGGGCGGCTGCAGCGTCAGCATCTCGTAGAGCGTGCAGCCCAGCGAGTAGATATCGGCGCGGCCATCGACCGTCTTGGCGCTCGCGAGCTGCTCGGGCGAGATGTAGTAGAGCGTCCCCATCGTGGTGCCCGTCGCCGTCCGCCCCTGGCTGCTGAGCAGCTTGGCGATGCCGAAATCGGTCACCCGCGGCTGCATTCCGCCTCCGACCCGCGCCATCATGATGTTCGCTGGTTTGAGATCGCGGTGGACAACACCCTCTGCATGGGCGAGCGCCATGGCGTCGAGCACCGCACAGATGATCTGACAGGCCTCCGTCTCCGACAGCAGCCGTTCGAGCCGGCGTAGGTAGTGGTCGAGGCTCGGACCATCCACATACTCCATCACAATGGCCGTGACGCCGCCCTCGTTGATAGTGTCGGTCACGCGGACAATGTTGGGGTGGACGAGATTGGCCTGGATGATCCCCTCTTCGAGGAAGCGGCCCCGCGTGTCGGAGTTACGCGCAAGCTTTCCGAAGAGCGTCTTGATGGCCACGAGGTGGCCTAGGCTGGTGTGCTCCGCCTGATAGACGACGCCTGCGCCACCCTCTCCGAGCATCTTGCCGATGCGGTAGGTCCCCTTGAGGATCTCACCGGCGTCGAGCTGGTCGATGTATTTTTGGGCGTCAGCCACGCGAGCGTCGATCCTGAAAGTGCCGCCGCGCTCGGCGGGTCGTGCGGACCACCGAGGCTGCAACCACTGGTTACCCCGCGTCGAGCAAAGTTGAAAGTGGGGTGTCGCTGTGATACCTTTACAGGACCGCCGAATCGTCTACGCATCGCATGGGCCTCGTCGGCCTGTGTGGTCGGGTCGACTGCAGCGCAGCGTTACTCAGCAAGGTGCGATGAGCGAGCCCTCCAACCTTCAGGTCACCTTCGAGGCGCACTCCGATGTGGGGCGTGAGCGGAGCGAGAACCAGGACGCCTTCGGCTCGCACCGTCGACCCGGGTTCGGCTCCTTCTTCGTCTGTGACGGTATGGGTGGCCACGCAGGCGGCTCCACCGCCTCGCGCCTCGCGGTTTCGGTCATTGAGCAGCGGCTCGCGGAGTCGCAGCTGCCGCCGCGCGAGCGCATCGATCAGGCCATCCGCGAAGCCAACGACGCCATCCACGACAAGGCCGCCAGAGAGCGTGAACTCCGCGGCATGGGTACCACCATCGTCTTCGTCGGCATCGACGAGGAGCGCAGCGAGGCCTACGTCGCCCATGTCGGTGATAGCCGCGTCTACCACCTCCGCGGGAACATCCTCCGTCGCGTGACCAAAGACCACACCATGGTGCAGCGTCTCGTGGACGAAGGGCTCCTCACCGAGGAGCAGGCGGAGCACCATCCCAACTCGAACATCATCAGCCGCTCGCTCGGCGGTCGACCCGAGGTCGAGGTCGAGTTTACCGACGCCCCCATGGCCATCCAAGATGGGGACCTCTTTGTCCTCTGCAGTGACGGCCTTCACGGGCTCGTGACCGAGATGGAGATCGCCCGCATCGCCGCAGCGATGCCGCCGGCCGAGGCAGTGCGAAAGCTCATCGCCCGTGCAAACGAAGAGGGTGGTCACGACAACATCACGGCGGAGATCGTTCTGATCGGAACCCAGGGCGCCGCGCCCGACCGGTTTGAGCTCGTCAAGCCGCCGGTTGGTCACACGCCCACCCCGGCGCCCGTGAAGACCGGGTCGACAGGTCCGATGGGCTCCTACAAGACAGCCCGCACCATCCAGATGGATGTGCGCTCCATCACGGGCGAGAACGCCCGCATCCCCGAGCCGGCTTCCGCGCCGGAGGCCGCCTTCGACGAGAGCCCCGATACCGCTGCGCGGCGTCACTCGCTCACGCCCGCAGCGCTCCTGCCTGTCGAAGATGCGGGCAGCCAAGGGAACCGGAGCGTCATGGTCTGGGTGGCCCTCGTGACCATCATCGTGCTGATTGTCGCGGTGGCCGGTCTGCTTTGGAAACTGTCGCAGGCCAGAGTCTAGGTCATCAGGCTTTCAGCACCCTCTCTGCCCCTGCAGCGAAGGCGAAGTCGCGTTCCGTGAGACCGCCCGCGTCGTGCGTCGAGAGGCGCAGCGTAACCCGGTCGTAGACATTGTAGAGGTCGGCGTGGTGGTCGAGCGCGCGGGCAACCTCGGCGAGGGCGACAATGAAGGCCATCGCCTCGTCAAAACCCGCAAAGCGGAGCTCGCGGCGGATGGCGGTGCCCTCCTCCACGAGCGACCAGGCGGGCAGGGCGGAGAGCGCTTCGTCTATCTGCTGCGGGGAGAGTCGGGCTGCCACAGTGGCTCCTGGTGTACGGTTCGCGGGTGCCGGAGCATCGCCTCCCCGCCTGCCCTGTGCAAGTGCTGTCGCGCGACCTTCCGCTTTGCCAATCCGGGACGCCTTTGGTAGTCGCCGCACCGGGCGAGGCGGCATTCGTCGCCACAGGTTTCGGGGCAGCATCGCGACTGCGGTCTGCTCCCTTTTGGGAGGCACAACGGTCATGAAGTTCTTTATCGACACGGCAGACATTTCGGAGATCCGCGACGCACACGCCATGGGCATGGTCGACGGCGTCACCACCAACCCCTCGCTCATCGCCAAGACGGGTCGCCGCTTTGAAGATGTCCTCCAAGACATCTGCAGCATCGTCGACGGCCCCATCTCGGCCGAGGCCGTCGCGGAGAGCGCGGCAGATCTGCTGGCGGACGGCCTGCGGCTGTCGGCGATTCACCCCAACATCGTTATCAAGCTCCCGCTCACGGGCGAGGGCCTCAAGGCCTGCCGCGAGCTGACCAACCGCGGCATCCGCACCAACGTGACGCTCTGCTTCTCGCCGGCGCAGGCGCTGCTCGCCGCCAAGGCCGGCGCCACCTGGATCTCCCCCTTCGTCGGACGGCTGGACGACATCGGCCACACCGGCATGGACCTCATCAGCCAGATCGTCACCATCTACGGCAACTACCCCTCGCTCAAGACGGAGGTGCTGGTCGCCTCGGTTCGCCATCCGCTCCATGTCGTGGAGGCCGCGATGATGGGCGCCGATGTGGCGACGATCCCCTTCTCGGTCATCGGCCAGCTGCTCAAGCACCCGCTGACCGACATCGGCATCGAGAAGTTCAACAAGGACTGGAAGAAGGTTCCGGTCTGAGGATGTGGTGGGCCGGACTGTTCGCGTGAGGAGGAGGTGACGAGCCGGAGAGGGCGTTGAAAATTTGACATTGGCCCAGAATTTTGAAAAGAATACACGTGTATCTGTTCATTGTTTCGCCCAATCGAGAGTTTACATGCGTAAGTTTACCCGGTTTCTCCCCCTCTGTCTCCTCTTGATCGCCTGCGATTCCGGCTCCCCAGCAAACGGTGGAGCGACCGCAGATGTTGTTGACACGACAGATGTTTCTGATGGCGGAGAGGGCTCCGGCTCCGGCGACACGGGAGCGGATACCACGTCGGATGCGACCCCAGATGGTGGTGCAACCGGCACCCCCTGTATCGACAACACCGACTGTGCATCTTCGATCTGTCTGCCGATCGATGCACAGGGCAATGGCGTCTGCGTCACCCCCTGCACGACGGCCAGCAACTGTGCCGGTGGTGAAGACTGCATCGTCTTCCCCGGCACCGACGCCCAGCGCGTCTGCGTAGACAACGAACTCTGCATCGACCTCGACGGCGACCTCGCGGGCGCCGGCCCCGGCTGTACCTTCGCCGACTGCGACGACACCAACGCGGCCATCTCGCCCACCTCGCCGGAGACCTGCAACGGCTTCGACGACAACTGCGACCGCCTCGTCGACAACGGCATCCCGGCCGTCGGCGACGCCTGCAACACCGGCTTCTCCGGCCTCTGTGCCGCCGGAACGCTCCAGTGCACCGGCACGCTGGTCTGTCAGCCCACCCACCCCTCCGTCGACGAGCAGTGCAATCTGGCAGACGACGACTGCGATGGCGATGTCGATGAGGCCGCCGGCTGCTTCGATGCCGGTGCCGACTGTGCGGAGGACGCCGACTGTGCCAGCGGACTCATCTGCCGCGGCGGTATCTGCGTGCTCTCACAGCTCTGCGGCAACGAGCTCCAAGAGGGAACCGAGGCCTGCGATGACGGCAACACCGCCACCGAGCGCTGCGCCTATGGCGAGACCAGCTGTGTTGTCTGCGACGAGCTCTGCCGCGCCGTCTCCGGCGCCGTGGATCTCTGCGGCGACCGCGTCACGAACGCCCCCAACGAGACCTGCGACGATGGCAACACCGTGACCGAGGCCTGCGCCTACGACGCGGGCGGCTGCCAGGTCTGCGACAGCGCCTGCCAACTGACCGACCTCGCGGGTCGTCGCTGTGGTGACGGGGTGGTAGACGCCGAGGAGGGCTGCGACGACGGCAACTTGGATGATACCGATGCCTGCACGAACGCCTGCACCGCGGCCCGCTGCGGCGACGGTGTTGTGGGCGCCGGCGAGGCCTGCGACGACGGCAACCTCGACGACACCGACCTCTGCACCAAGGTCTGTCAGGCTGCTGCATGCGGTGATGGCTTCGTTCAGCCCGGCGAGGGCTGCGACGATGGCAACGCCGACGACACCGACGCCTGCCGCAACGACTGCTCGCTCGCCTCGTGCGGCGACGGCATCGTGCAGCGCCCCGAGGCCTGCGACGATCGCAACACCGTGGATGATGACGATTGCACCAACCGTTGCACCCTCCCCGTCTGCGGCGATGGCATCACCCAGCGCGGCGAGAGTTGCGACGACGGCAATGCGAACAACGACGACACCTGCACCAATCTCTGTGAAGCAGCGGCTTGCGGCGACGGCTTCGTGCAGCCCGGCGAAGAGTGTGACGACGCCAACGCGGTGACCGAGAGCTGCCCCTACGGCTCAGCGGCCTGCGCCGTCTGTGACGCCACCTGCACCCTCTCGCTCGGCGCGACCCACTTCTGCGGCGACAGCACGGTTGACGCCGCCGAGGGCTGCGATGACGGAAACGCGGTAACCGAGTCTTGCACCTATGGCGTAGACGCCTGTTCGGTCTGCGACGCCACCTGCCAGACCGCCGCCGGCGCGACGTCGCGCTGCGGCGATGGCATCGTTCAGGGCACCGAGGGTTGCGACGACGGCAACCTCGACGACACCGATGGCTGCACCACTGCTTGCCGGCTTGCCAACTGCGGCGACGGCGTTGTCCAGGTGGGTGAGGTCTGTGATGACGGTAACTCCGTTGAGACCGACTTCTGCACCTCCGCCTGCCGGCTGCCCGCCTGTGGCGACGGCTTCGTGCAGTCGGGCGAAGTCTGCGACGACGGCAACCTCAACAACGTTGATACCTGCACCAATGCCTGCCAGCCGCCCACCTGTGGCGACGGCATCGTACAGAACCTCGAAGACTGCGACGACGCCAACGCGGTGACCGAATCCTGTGCCTACGGCCAGGCCTCCTGCATCGTCTGCGACAGCGCCTGCCACCTCGGGCTCGGCCAGACCCGCCTCTGCGGCGACGGCCTCCTCGATGCGCTCGAGGCCTGCGACGATGGAAACGTGGCGACCGAGGAGTGCGCCTACGGGCTTCGGAGCTGCGAGGTCTGTACGGCGGTCTGTCTGCTTGCCCCCGGCGATACCGACGTCTGCGGCGACGGCATCACGGACCTGGGCGAGCTCTGCGACGACGGCAACACGCTCAGCACTGACTTCTGCACCAACACATGCCAGCCGGCCACCTGCGGCGACGGCTTCGCGCAGCCCGGCGAGCTCTGCGACGACGGCAACACCGATAACACCGACAGCTGCACATCAGACTGCGCCCCCGCCCGCTGCGGCGACGGCTTTGTGCAGGCCGGCGAGGCCTGCGATGATGCCAACAGCATCAACAACGACATCTGCACCAACGGCTGCCAGCTCGCCGCCTGTGGCGACGGCATCGCGCAGGCCTTTGAGGACTGCGACGACAACAACACCATCACGGAGGCCTGCACCTACGGCCTGGCCTCTTGCACCGTCTGCGACAGCGCCTGCCTCTTCGCGCCCGGCGCGGCCACCGTCTGCGGCGATGGCACCACCGACCCGTCGGAAGGCTGCGACGATGGCAACACGGTGACCGAGGAGTGTGCTTACGGCTTGGCCTCCTGCTCGGTCTGCAACGCGCTCTGCCGCGTGGCTGCCGGCGACACCGATCTCTGCGGCGACGGCGTGCTCGATCTTGGCGAGACCTGCGACGACGGCAACACCGACAGCACCGACTTCTGCACCGCCCTCTGCCTGCGCGCGGCCTGCGGCGACGGCTTCGCCCAGCCCGGTGAGGCTTGCGATGACGGCAACAGCAACAACGCGGACGGCTGCACCAACAGCTGCGCCCTCGCCACCTGCGGCGACGGCTTCGTGCAGGCCGGCGAGAGCTGTGACGATGGCAACCGCGACAACACGGACGGCTGCACCAACACATGCCAGGCTGCGACCTGCGGCGACGGCTACCTGCAGCTTGCCGAAGAGTGTGACGACGCGAACAACGTGACGGAGGAGTGCAGCTTCGGCCTCACCTCCTGCACGGTCTGTTCGTCCGGTTGCCTCCTGCTCCCCGGCGCGACCCACCTCTGCGGCGACGGCACCCTCGACCCCGAGGAGGCCTGCGACGATGCCAACACCACGACCGAGGAGTGTGCCTACGGCCTCGCCTCCTGCATCGTCTGCAACCAGACCTGCCAGCTCGTCGCCGGTGACACCGACCTCTGCGGCGATGGCGTCCGCGACCTCGGCGAGGCCTGCGATGACGGCAACACCAGCAGCAACGACTTCTGCACCGCGGTCTGCCAGCCTGCCGCCTGCGGCGACGGCTTCGTGCAGCCCGGCGAGGCCTGCGATGACGGCAACACCGCCAATGGCGACGGCTGCACCAGCCTCTGCCGCCTCGCCACCTGCGGCGACGGCTTCGTGCAGGCCGGCGAGCAGTGCGACGACGGCAATACGGTCAACAGCGACGCCTGCACCAACGCCTGCACCAGCGCCACCTGCGGCGACGGCTTCACCCAGGCTGGCGAAACCTGCGACGACGGCAACACCGCGACCGAGGAGTGCCTCTACGGCGCAGCCTCCTGCACCATCTGCAACGCGACCTGCCAGAGCGCGCCGGGTGCGACCCACCTCTGCGGCGACAGCGTCATCGACAGCACCGAGACCTGCGACGACGGCAACGCAGTCACCGAGGAGTGCCTCTACGCGGTGGAGTCCTGCATGGTCTGCAACAGCCTCTGCATCGATGCCCCTGGCGACACCGACCTCTGCGGCGACGGCATCGTCGATGCCCCCGAAGGCTGCGATGACGCCAACCTCGTAGAGACCGACTTCTGCACCAACAGCTGCACCGTGGCACGCTGCGGCGACGGCTTCGTACAGCCCGGCGAGGCCTGCGACGACGGCAACACCAGCAACGCCGACCTCTGCACCAACAGCTGCGCTGTGCCCCGCTGCGGCGACGGCTTCGTGCAGGCCGGCGAGGGTTGCGACGACGGCAACCTCTCCAACACCGACCTCTGCACCAACGCCTGCGAGCCCTCCATCTGCGGCGACGGCTTCCGCCAGCCCGGCGAGAGCTGCGACGATGGCAACGCG
>CAIWGR010000382.1 GCA_903912275.1 uncultured delta proteobacterium | reverse complement strand
CGGCGGCGACATCGGGAACCGCGGCGCGCAGGTGCGCCTCCACCCGACCCTGCCGATCGAGGCTTCCGGAGCCGTCGAACTCTCCCCCAAGGGCTGCAGCGCTCAGGTCGGTCACGACCGCCCGTCCATCCTGCACCGCGATGTTCCCGTAGGCTCGCTCGAGCGGCAGCCCGGCCAGCAGGCTCGGACCTACATCCAGCTCGACCCGCGCCTTCATCGTGGATGCTGCAAAACCTGCCCCTTCGACCGCCAGCCGCGCAGACAGATTCGACCCCGGCCCCGGCAGTTCGAGCCACTCCTGCGGCCGCAGATGCTGCGCTACCAGCGAACCACCATACCGCGGCAGCGAGGGATCGCGCAGGTCGACCCAGCCGTCGAACACCACCGGCTCCCCCGAAGAGGCGGCTTCCACATGCAACCCCACCCGCGACGCCGGTCCGCCCATGCGCGCCGACAAGCCCAGCGGTCTCAGCAGCTTGACCCCAGGGACAAGCTCGGCTGCAAGTTCCGGCGAGATGCTCCCCTTCGGCAGCGAAATCTCCACCGTCCCAAACGGGGCGCCGGCCTCGGTCGCCGGCGTTACCTGCGCGCGAAATCCAAAAAGTTCCGTGTCGCTGACGGCGAGCCTGCTCACCACCGCGCGGAGCCCCAAGGCATCGGAGATCAAGCTCATCTGACGGAGCTCCAGCGGCAGCTCCGCCTTCACGCCTCCAACCCGCCAGCGCAGGCCGAGCCGCTCCAGTTCGAAGGCCGCCGCCCGCTCGCGCGAGACCGTTGCAGAGCCCGCAAGCGCGAGCTCCCGAAGCGCCACCACCCGAGCCAACCCGTTGCGACCATCACGAACCGAGAGGCTGCTGCCGGCAACCTTCAGCGCCTCGACCGAGAGCGAAACTGGCAACCGGGAAGCTGACGCTGGGGAGGCCTTGAACAGACGCCCAAGGTTGAGCCCTCCGTCGGCCTCGATCACCCCATCAGCCTCGAAACCATCGACCGCCAGCTCCGTCACCACCAGTCGGCGCGAAAGCAGCGGCAGGATACGGTAGTCGAGCCGCACCTTCGCGACCTTCACAACCGCCACACCACTGCCGTCTTCCAGCGCGACGCCCGAGAGTTCGATGGGGCCCAAGAGCGAACCCGAGAGCCCGCCCAGACGCATCCGACCACCCGCCATCGATGCCGTCACCGACGACGCCACCTCCTCGCCGACCCGCCCGAGCACCCAGGCGCTCTGTGACGCCCAGACCACCACCCCAGCGAGCAGCAGCAACACCGCCAACAGCAGCAGCGCCAGACGGCGGCGACGCCCCGCAGCGGCGCGCACCGGCGCGGCTGCGACCGGCGCCTCCTGCTCGGGCTCCGGCTGCGGTGCTGTCAGCAGTTCGTTCAAAACGCCTCTCCGAAGGCCACAAACATGCTCACGCGATCGAGCGGCGCATAGCTCGCAGGATCGGTCAGCCGGTAACCGAGATCGAACCGGAGCGGCCCGATCGGCGTCGCCAGCCGCAACCCTCCGCCGACGGCCCACTGCGTCCCCTCGGAGACCGGCGCGAGCTCAAAGTCTGTGCTGCCACGGCCCACGCCGCCGCCATCCACGAACAGCGTCCCATAGAGCCAGCGCTTGCCGATCTCGCCGCGGAGCTCCAGGTTGGCCAGCCACGCGGCATAGCCGCCAACAGGTACCGCGGAGCAGCGCTCCGACACAGTCGTCCGCGAGAGGCAGTTCGGGTCGTAACTGTCCG
>CAIWGR010000381.1 GCA_903912275.1 uncultured delta proteobacterium | reverse complement strand
GACGACGACAGCGGCGGCGGCACCAACGCCCGCATCCGCTACACCCTCCCCACGGGCGGCAACTACACCCTCATCGCCTCCCGCTTCGAGGCCGCGACCGGCGGCGACTACCTCATCTCCGCCGAGCTGGCCCAGCCGCCCGCCGTCACCTCCGCGCAGCTCCGGCTCGGCACCCAGCTCCGCGGCGCGTTCACCACGGGCGACATCCGCACCATCGAGGGCAACGGCTTCGCCGACCTCTACCGCTTCGACGGCAAGGCAGGGCAGACCCTCACGGTTGGCGTCACGTCGCACGCCATGCCCGCCCTCCGCGTGACCACCCCATCGGGCGAGCTCCTCTCGGTGCCCGCCATCTCCGCCATGGGCGAGAGCACCTTCACGCTGCCGCAGACGGGCGGCTACCTCTTCGCCCTCGTCTCCGACCGCTCCGAAGATGCCAGCTACCAGCTCAAGGTGGTGGAGGCCGACGCCAAGGCGCTCGCCG
Organism: uncultured delta proteobacterium; assembly: GCA_903912275.1. Classification (GTDB taxonomy): domain Bacteria; phylum Myxococcota_A; class Bradymonadia; order REDH01; family REDH01; genus CAIWGR01. The sequence goes on along the minus strand of CAIWGR010000381.1, from coordinate 2,176 downwards.
CAACCCGCACCGCGCTCACGGTAGGCACCACCTTCGACGGCGACTTCAAGCCCTCCGACCGCGACCGCCCAGACGGGCAGGGCAAGGTCGATGCCTTCGACCTCGAGGTGGCCACCTCGGGCCTCTACGACCTCTCGCTCGAGGCCGACGAGCTCGACCCCGTCCTCGAGCTCCAGAGCGCCGACGGCGAGGTCATAGAGACCAACGACGACTTCGGCGGCGGCACCAACGCCCGCATCCGCCGTCCGCTCGCCGCCGGAAAGTACCGGGTCATGGCCATGTCGCTCGGCGGCCAGAACGGCCGCTACCGGCTCCGCGCGGAGGGCACGGCCGAGGTACCCTTCGAGATGAACGCGGTGCAGATGGGGGCCGTGGTGCTCGGCGACCTGAGCAACGACGACCCGATGCTGCAGGAGATCAACCGGCGCGCCGACATCTACCGGCTGCAGCTCAAGGCGGGCGAGGCGGTCACCATCACCCTCCGCTCTACCGACATCGACAGCCTCCTCCGGGTGGTGGACGAGCTCGGCGCCACCATCGCGCAGAACGACGATTTCGGCGAGCAGGTCGATGCCCGCGTCTCCTTCGTGCAGCCCTTCGACGGCGAGGTGCGCATCTACTGCACCTCCATCGCGGGCGAGGGCGGCGAAGAGGGCGGCCCCCCGCAGGGCGCCGGCACCGGCACGGGCGCCTACCGCCTCGAGGTCAAGCCCGGCCTCACCCGCCCCTCGGAGACCTCGCTGTGACCACCGCCTCGGGCGAACGCCCCCTCATCCTTGTCTCCAACGACGACGGCTACGCCGCGCCCGGCATCATCGCGCTGGCCGATGCGCTCGAGGCCGTCGGCGAGGTCTGGGTCTTTGCGCCCGAGCGGGAGCGCTCCGCCATCTCGCACGCCATCACCCTCCACAAGCCGCTCCGGGTGCAGGAGACCGGCCCCCGCCGCTTCTGGGTCTCGGGCACGCCCGCAGACAGCGTCTACGTGGCGCTCCACCACGGCCTGCCCCGCCAGCCCGCGCTGGTCGTCTCGGGCATCAACCGGGGCGCCAACATGGGCGAAGATGTGCTCTACTCGGGCACGGTCGGCGCGGCGATGGAGGGCTGCCTCATGGGCATCCGTTCGCTCGCGGTGAGCCTCACCCACAACCGCCCCTCCACCTACGAGGTGGCCGCCGCGCTGGCGGCCCGCGTGGCCACCGAGCTGCTGGACAAGACGCTGCCGCCCGGCGTGCTCCTCAACCTCAACGTGCCCGAGGGCTGCGACCCGTCGCGCGGCATCCGCTCCACCCGGCTCGGCCGCCGCAACTACGGGCGGGTGGTCGAGAAGGTCATCGACCCTCGCCACAAGCCCTACTACTGGATCGGCGGCCCCGACCTGGGCTTCCTGCCGGTCGAGGGGTCGGACTGCGACGCCAACCACGAGGGGCTGGCCTCGCTCACCCCCGTGCATCTCGACCTGACCCGTTACGACCTCATCGCCGACCTGGCCACCTGGACCTCCACCCAACCGCAGCAGTGAACACCATGGAACTCGAGACCTTCCTCAAGTCGCGCATCACAGACATGCCCGACTTCCCCAAGCCGGGCATCCTCTTCCGCGACATCACCACGCTGATTGCCGACGGCCCGGCACTCAAGGCGACGACCGACGCCTTCGCGGCCCACTTTGCGGGCAAGGGCATCACCAAGATTGTGGCGCCCGAGGCGCGCGGCTTCATCTTCGGCACGGCGCTCGGCTACGCGATGGGCGTGGGCGTGGTGCTGGTGCGCAAGCCTGGCAAGCTGCCCCGTGCGACCAACGCGGTCTCCTACGAGCTGGAGTATGGCACCGACACGCTCCACATGCATGCCGACGCGCTCACGGCAGACGACCGGGTGCTCATCATCGACGACGTGCTGGCCACGGGCGGCACGGCCCAGGCCACGGTGGAGCTGGTGCAGCTCTCGGGCGCGACGGTGGGCGGCGCCGCCTTCGTCATCGAGCTCGACTTCCTCGCCGGCCGCAACCGCCTCACCCCAGTGGAAGTGTTCAGCCTGGTCCACTACTAGGCGCAGCTCGCTGCGCGCCCTTTCGGGTCGCCGCGGCTTTTGATCTCGTAGCTCAGTTGGATAGAGCAGCCGTTTCCTAAACGGCAGGTCACTGGTTCGATCCCAGTCGAGGTTACTTTTGAGGGGT
>CAIWGR010000380.1 GCA_903912275.1 uncultured delta proteobacterium | reverse complement strand
TGGCGAGCGCCTGTCGTCCCGCGTGCTGCCCCATGGAGACATGATCCTCCATGTTGGCGGAGGTCGGGATGCTGTCTGTGGAGGCGGGGACGGCGAGCGTCTTGGCCTCGGAGACGAGGGCAGCCGCCACATACTGGGGGATCATCATGCCGGAGTTGAGTCCGGGGTTGCTGACGAGGAAGGCGGGCAGGCCCTCGCTGAGCGACTTGTCGACGAGGCGGGCGGTGCGGCGCTCCGAGATGCTGGAGAGGTCTGCAAGGGCAAGCTTGAGGTAGTCGAGCGCCATGGCGACGGGCTGTCCGTGGAAGTTGCCGCCGGAGAGGATGTCTTCGTTATCGGGGAAGATGATGGGGTTGTCGGTGACCGCGTCGGCCTCGATGAGGAGCTGGGTCTCGACGTGGTCGAGGACATCGAGCGCCGCGCCGTGCACCTGGGGTGCGCAGCGGAGGCAGTAGGGGTCTTGGACGAACTCACGCTTGCCTTCGACCTGGCCTGGCGTGCAGCCGACGAGTTCGCTCCCTGCTGTGAGGCGGCGTACGCGGGCTGCGACGGCGATCTGGCCCGGACGGCCGCGGACGGTCTGAACACGGGGATCGAAAGCCTCGATGCGGCCTGCGAGTGCCTCAAGCGTCATGGCGCAGGCGGCGTCGGCGAGCGCGAAGATGCGGCGTGCGCGGAGCGTCGTGACGAGTCCCAGGGCCGTCATGGACTGGGTGCCGTTGAGGAGTGCGAGCCCCTCCTTGTAGGTGAGCCGCACGGGCTCGAATCCGGCGGTGGCGAGTGCCGCGAGCGCTGTGGTGCGACCGGTGGGCGTATCGACGTCGCCTACGCCAATGAGGGCGATGGCGACATGCGCCAGGGGGCAGAGGTCTCCGCTGGCGCCGACGCTGCCGCGCTCCGGGACAACAGGGTGGATGCGGGCGTTCAGCAGGTCGACGAGGCGCTGCAGTGTGACGCGTCGGATGCCGCTGAAGCCGCGCGCGAGTGCCTTGATGCGCAGGAGCATCATGCCACGGACGACGGCCTCTGGCAGCGGGTTGCCGACGCCACATGCATGAGAGACCACGAGCCGGTGCTGTAGCTGCTCTGCATCGTCCGGAGAGATGCTGGTGTCGCGGTTGGATCCGAAGCCGGTTGTGACGCCGTAGACGCTCTGCCCCGAGCGGGCGGCGCGGGCAACGATGTCGGCGGAGCGGTCGATGCGTAGGGCAGCGTCGGGGGAGAGCTCCACCTTCGCTTCGCCGAAGAGGACGGCCTCGATCTCTGCGGAGGTCAGCGGCAGGTCGCCAATCACGAGTTTCAACATCTGAGCTCCGGAGCCTGCGCCGCGGCAGCGTGAGCTGGAGGGCTGCGCGCGGCGGGGCGGGCCGCAGGCTAGCGAGGCCGCGGAGGCTGGGATAGGCAGAATTGTGCGCTGCGGTTGACGCAACGCGGCGCCGCGAGTTCAGCGGCCTCGTGGCGTAGCGGCGGGCTGGGTCGACAGGTAGTCGCGGAGGCGGAGAAGCCGCCCGGGCGCTAGCGACGGGTGAGGAAGCCGCCGTTGATGAGCTGGCCGAGGTGCTGGAGTGTCTCGATTTCATCGCCGCCGAGCTGCATGATGAGGTGCTCGACGGTGTCGGCCTCGAGCGCAGACTGCAGGAGGTCCAGCTGGTCTTGCGAGAGGTCTGCGAGCCGGCCTCGGAGCGGCTTTGCAAGGAGAAGGCTGTCGGTGAGCGCGGGGGCGCCGCGACCGAGGTTGTCGCGCTCGTCCATGAGTCTCATTGCCTCCATCATGAGCGCCTCGGTGCTCATCTGGATCTCGGCTGCAAAGGTTCGCTGCGCAGGTGGCTCGAGGACGAAGGTGCCATGGCTCCAGGTGAGCGCTCGGTAGGCAGCGCGCTCGCCCGACAGTTCGGGGCGGCTGGTGATCTCGGCATGGATGACGCGGCCGTCGCGCAGGTAGATGGCGGCGCCATCGTCGGCGGTCTGGATGCGGAGAAGACCGCTCTTGCGCGCCGAGGAGAAGAGCTGGAGGAGGTCGGAGAGCGAGACCTCTTCGAGCAGTCCGGACATGAGACCGCTCACGGTACCGCCGGCAGGTCGTTGCGGTGGCGAGGTGAGTTCGTCGGGCTTGCTACCGAGCAGGGTGGCCTGGGTGGCGGGCTGCTGCTGCCGCGGCTGCTGAACGGCAACGCCACTGGCGGCGGAAGCGGCAATGAGACGGATAATCGAGGTCCCGAAGAGGATGCGATCGCCCTCACGGAGCGTCTGGGTGTTGACCCTCTCCCCGTTGACAAAGGAGCCGTTGGTGCTGCCGAGATCGACAAGCGTGACCTCGCCGTCTCCCACAACGAACTTGGCGTGCTGGCGGGAGATCATGTCTTCAACCAGCACGAGGGCGCACTCGCTGCTGCGGCCGACGAAGTATTCGGTCCCCTCCACCAGTGGGAACTCACCGCCCTGGTATTTGCCTGAGATGAAGCGAAGGACCCAGTCGACCATTGCGTGACCCGATGCGTGGGTGGCAGTCGCCCCAGAAGGGCGTCGAGATGATACCAAGCGAGGAAGTTGCGTCAATGCAGTTATGGGCGGCCGGGCGTGGGGGCTGCTTGCTCCGCTGTGGAGCGGGTGCTAGCAGCCGCCTTCGACGCGCGTGACGCCCGAACAGCGGGGTGGCTGCGGGCGTGTGGGAACGGTGGCGCGAAGGGGCCGCCTGCTGATCGATTCTTTCTCTACCAGAGCAACATGTCGGAACAGGGAAGCGGCGCTGGGCAGACCAGCCATGGAACCCATGCCATGAGCAAGAAGGCCCTCGCAGGCCTCTGCCTCGGCGCACTTGGCGTCGTCTTCGGCGACATCGGCACGAGCCCGCTCTACACGATGTCGGAGATCTTCTTCGGCCACGGAGGGCTGCAGCAGTCGCCGCTCCACATCATCGGCGCGACCAGCCTGATCGTCTGGGGACTGATGCTGGTGGTTTCGGTGAAGTATGTGTCGTTCGTGCTGCGCGCGGATCATGATGGCGAGGGCGGCGTCTTTGCGCTTCACGCGCTGCTCAGCAACGGCAACAGCCGCTGGGTGCACGGGATCCGAGCGGCACTGATTCTCGCTGCGGGACTGCTCTACGGCGACGGCATCATCACCCCGGCGATCTCGGTGATGTCGGCCGTGGAGGGCATCAAGGTTGTGACCCACACCTTTGAACCCTACGTTATCCCCATCACCGTTGGCATTATCATCGCGCTCTTCTCGGTGCAGCGGAAGGGAACCGAGAAGATGGGGGCCTGGTTCGGTCCCATCGTGCTGCTCTGGTTCCTGTCGCTGGCAGCGCTGGGTATCCACGGAATTGCGCGCGAGGGAGGCATCGGGATTTTGGCGGCGTTCAATCCCTTGCAGGCGCTGCTGTTCCTGCAGGACTGCGGGCTGCATGGGGCCCTCGTCGCGCTTGGAATGGGCCTTCTTGCGATCACGGGCTGCGAGGCGCTCTACGCCGACATGGGCCACTTCGGGCGGGAGTCGATTCGCATCTCCTGGTATCTCGTGGCCTTCCCCGCGCTGATCCTCATCTATCTCGGCCAGGGCGCATGGATGCTGAGCGGCGGCGCCATCGAACAGAACAACGTGTTCTTCAGCATGGTGCCCTCGGAGTTGCTCATCCCCATGGTGGTTTTGGCGACATCAGCAACGGTGATCGCGTCGCAGGCCCTCATCACGGGAGCCTTCAGTGTAACGCGTCAGGCGATCGCGCTCGGACTCTTCCCCCGTCTTCGCATCGAACACACCAGCGATGAGCACATGGGGCAGGTCTACCTTCCGGCGGTAAACATGGCGCTGCTGGTCGGCTGTCTCACGTTGGTGTTCGTCTTTCAGTCGAGCAGCGCGCTTGCCTCTGCCTACGGTTTCGCCGTCTGCGGCGTGATGGCGATCACCTCGGCGGGGATGATCGCGATTGCGCGAACGCGCTGGAAGTGGAGCTGGTTCCGGATCCTCCCCATCTTTGGCACCTTCTTGGTTGCTGACCTCGTGCTTCTGACCGCATCGAGCCTGAAGTTCGTGGAGGGCGGCTGGATGCCCTGCGTAATCGCGATGATCATCTTCATCATGATGAAGACGTGGAAGTGGGGCCGAGCCGAGGTGGCCGCCGGGCTCGAGGAGCAGGTGGAGCCGGAGACCGTGCGGGAGATGATGGCGCGGCGCCGGGCGAATGAGTGGGTCCAGAGCAAGCGCTCGATCGTCGTGATGAGCAGCAGGCCCATCGACAGCGTCGATGACCATGTGCCGGCGGTGCTGAAGATGTTCCACCAGCGCTTCGGGATCACGCCGCGGCATATCATCTTCGTGACGGTCATTCAGGAGAAGCGCCCCGTGGTGCCGCGTCGCGAGCGGGTGGAGTTTGTGGAGTTCTGCCGCGACGAAGAGCTCGGCTCGGTGGTCGCGCTGCGGCTGCACTACGGTTACATGGATGTACCCATGGTGCGGAAGGCGCTGGCGGCGGCGAAGGAGAAGAACAAGCTCCGGCTTCCGGGGAATCCCAAGCGTTGGCTCGTGCTCGTGGGCCAGGACCACCTGCACTACAAGGGCAAGGGGTGGTTGCTTCCGCTGAAGTTGAAGTTGTTTGCCTTCATGCTCCGGAACTCGGTGCCCGCGCATCAGTATCTCGGGCTTGGCGACGACAGCGGGGTGATCTCGGAGGTGCTGCACGTCAATCTGCGGACCGGCTCGAAGGCGGCGCCGGCAGACGGGCGGACTGCGGTGCACCCGAGCGTGGCCTAGTTGTCGGCAGCCTGCATCGTTGTTGACGAGAACGGGGGAATCGGGGCAAATGTGAGCCCTTGTCTGCTGCTCTCCGCTTTGGTGACGGTTTGAACGCCAACGCACTCTACCGAACGCACGCGCTGCTGAATGTGCTCTGGTCGAGTTACCAGGGGATGACGACGCTGCTTAGCCTGCTGGGGACGACGGATGGCTCCGGCGAACTGAACCCGACGATGGCGCAGTGCCGGCGCGCCGTGGAGACACTCACGGACTGGCGAGAGCGTTGGGAGGCAGGTGACTTCTGGCTCACGGGGCTGCAGGCCAGCGTTGCCGACGTGCAGTTAGCGGAGGCGATGCTCAACACCCACCGTGGCCACCTGGTGTGGAGTCTTCGTGAGGTATCGAGCAAGTCGTCGCGAGAGAACCTGATGCGGGACCGCGGCGCGTTGGCGTTCAGACTCGCCGCCGCCAACCAGGAGGCGATGTCGCGCGACCTGTTTGTGCAGGGTTTGGTCTCGTACGGGGCACGGGTGCGCGCGCCGGAGGTGGTGCAGCGGTGGCAGCCACATGTGGGCGCCAACCGCGACCTCGTGGCGCGATCGCAGAAGCTGTGGGACTGGTTCGTGCGGCATGATGAGATTCCGGCGGCCTTCGTGAGCCAGCTGCTCGACGAGACGCTGCTGCTTCCGCTGGCCTTCAGCCACCGGATTCTGGACCTCGACTTCCTGCGGCTGGAGCCGACAGAGGCATTCGGGTTCAAAGAAGCGGGGATTCGGGACGAGGCCGGCGCAGCGTGGACGGTGAGGGGCTTTGCGCCTTACCCAGCGGGTCAGTGGTACCTTGCCGGCATCGGCCCTGAGGAGGCCGCTCGTTGGCTGGAGGCTGGCATCAGCGACCCCTACGCGGCGGGCCACTTCCACTGGCGCGGCATGTCGCTCGATGCCGCGCGGCCCTGGATCAAGATGGGGTTTGGCGGCCGGTCTGCGGTGGCGTGGCACCAGGCCTCGATCCCGGTGGCGGAGGCAGCACGCTGGCGGCAGTCGGGCGTGCACTACCCGCAGCAGATCCCGCGGGGCCGATAACCCGACGCGGGCTTCTTAGAGGTCTTCTGCAGTCACGGCCGCGGCGACGGTCGGGGCGGTGTGGTAGAGCAGGCCCACATTGATGAAGAAGACGTTCTGGGTGAAGTCTCCCGCCGGGTTGGGGCTCTTGCTCGGGTCTTTCAGAGGGATGAAGTCCGAGGCCTTGGTGGAGCGGTCGGCATAGAAGACATTGTTGGCGGAGACCGAGATGTCGAGCGTCGGCATGAGGCCAAAGGTGGCGCCGAGGCCGGCGCTGACCTTGTCCATGTCCATGAGCGAGGGCTCGAGCGCGGTGTCGGGGACGGCGTTGGCGTCGTAGCCGAGATCGGCGAAGAGCTCGGTGCCGTCGGCGAGGTAGTGGGAGTAGCCCGAGCGGACGCCCCATGCGTCGTTCCAGCGGCGGAAGAGGTTGACCGCGATCCGGGGCTCGTTCGCCGGATTGACAGCTGAGCCGTCGGAGTTCGTGGCGCAGAACTTGAAGGGATCGGCGCCCGCTAGAACGTCCTGATTGACGAGACATTGCTGGTCGAAGGTGCTCCAGCGGGTGAAATCGCCGAAGAGGCGGAGCTCGTCGCGACCGTTGATGCGCTTCTTGAGTCCGAGCCGAACGACGTCGGGGAGCGTGGAGGTAAGGATGACCTTGTTCACCTCCGGCTTTTCCCCGAAGACGTTGGTCAACTCGCCCTCGAGTTTCATCTCTCCGTTGAGGTTGGGGCGGGACTGGTAGCTGAGGCCGACCCAGAGGTCGTTCGGACGGGGCTCCCAGATGAGGCCTGCGCCGATGCCCCAGTCCAAGCCCTTGACGTCGATGCGGCTGCGGCCCTCGTTGTAGACATCGTCGGTGTTGGCGGAGACGCGGGCGCGGAGGGTGTCAATGGAGGTGTCGTAGAGGTTGGCGGAGAGGCCGATCGTCAGGTGCGCTGCGGGAAGACGCTGAGCGCCGCCGACTGCGAAGCCGAGGGTCTTGAGCGTGCCGTCGATGGTGAACCAGCGCTGCGGGCCG
>CAIWGR010000379.1 GCA_903912275.1 uncultured delta proteobacterium | reverse complement strand
CCAAGAGAAGCGCGACACGAGCAGGGCCTCGGTCGTCGCCTGCAGTGCAGCGACATAACCGCCGAGGTTGAGCTCCGACTTCGGCACGATGGCGGCACCACTGACATCGAAGCTCTTGAGGACCGTCCGGTTCTCCCACTGGACGGTTCCGTCCGGCTGCGCGAAGTTGCCGTACTCATTGGCGGCCACATAGAGCGCGGCGACATCGCCGTCGCGGGTCAGCCGGCTCGTCTGGATGAAGCCGGGCACGAAGGCGCGGCCGAGCTCCACGGGATGGAGCGGATCAGACAGATCGACAGAGAGAACGAGACCGCCCTCCTGCGTCTCCACCCGGATGTCGCTCCGGTTGCCATAGTAGCCACGCCAGTTGTTCATGAGCACGAAGGCGCGGTCGCCCACGACGTACATCTCGACCGGGGTGCCGGTGATGGGCAGGCGGGAGATGACGGTGGGCTCCTCAAGATTCGCGATGTCGATGACCTGCAGGCCGCGATAGCTGTTGAGGTTGAGAATCTTCTGGTCGGCGAGGACGCGGTAGATATCGCCCTCCTCCACCGTCCGCGTGGTCCCACCACCAGCGTTGTCGGTGGGCGCGCCGGTGCCGGCGTCGGCCGAGGTGTCCCCCCGGTTCGTTGTCTGGTCGCCTGCTGCGCCTTCCGCCGAGACGAAGCTGGAAGGGTTCCGCACAAAGTCTGCGCCGGAGCCGAGGGCGTCTTCGTCATTGACGATGGACGCATCTGCGGAGTCGGAGGCACAGCCAGCAGTGAGTGCGAGGAGGAGCGCGAGGAGTGAGCCGCCGAGCAGCTTGAAACGGTCGAGGGGAGCATACATGGGAGAACTCCGGAGGGTTGCGTGGGTGACGGGGCTGATAGAGCAAATCCCGTGCCAGTCAACCGATCGGCGCCAGCAGCGCGCGACAGGCGGTTTCGAAGCGCGCCGCAGCGCCAAAGAGCCGGAGCGGCGGCCGAGGCGCCGCCACCTTCCGTCAGAATTCTGAAGCGCGAATCGCCACAAGTCCGGTGCGTACCCCAACGCTAGGGCGCAGGGACCAGCGCCAGTTGCATGCCCCGTGCGAGGTTAAAAACGAGCTGGCTCTCCACCTGGGCGGGCCCCTGCAGCGCAAAGTCGACGCCTTCGAACATCGCCGCGGGATCGAGCGTTACCGTCACGGTGAGCCGCTCGCCTGGACGAAGCGTGAAGAGCGGGGCTGCTGAGTTCGCGGCGATCTCCGGCAGATCCACGCGGGTGCCGAGCGTGGTCGACAGCGCGAAGGGAACAGCCATTTCACCGCCGGGCGGCGTGTAACGGCCCGAGATGACCATGCTCTTGCCGAGCAGCGAGGCTCCGCCTCCCGACCCTTCGATGTCTGCGTCGGCAGGACTCGAAGCGTATCGCACCTGGCAGTAGTCACCGGCCGGCGGCGTGAGCTGCCCGAAGAGGGTCGCCGCGCCCGCGCCGAGCAGGTCGCGGGGCTGCGCTGAGCCTCCAGCGCGGTAGACGGTAGGGGTGACGTGGGCCGCAGCCGTGCCCCCGACGAGCCGCCAGAGGAGCGAGGCCGACACATCACAGGGACGAAGCTCGATGCTTGCCGACACTGCAACCCACCGGTCGACTTCGATGCGATAGCCGAGGTCGTTCACCACCTCAGCGGGCGTAGCGAGTGGCGTGTGGGCTACAAAGAGGTCGACCGCTGCGGGCCCCGCGGGGGCCTCAGCCGCATCGTCGCAAGCCGACAGAAACAGCGCTCCGAGCAGGCACAGGGATGCCCTCCTCATTGCGCCGAACCCTCTGCTGCGAAGGGATCCGAAAAGGCTGGGTTGGTGAGGAAGGCGTCATCGCTGAGTGTCTTGAGGAAGGCGACGAGGTCGGCCTTGGCCTGATCCGAGATGGCGAAACCCCGAACGAAGCCATCTTTGTAGGGATTGAGGTAGCCCGCACCCGCGTAGGGACCACTCTCGATGGTGCGGCCGCCAGCAGCGTAGTGGTCGATGACCCCCTCCAAATCGGGGACGCTGCCGTCATGCATGTAGGGCTTCGACTCGGCGATGTTACGGAGCGTTGGCGCCCGGAACTGCCCCATCTGCTCTCGGTTGCCGGTGATCTCGAAGATGCCGCCGTTGCGGGTCGGGTAGTCGCCGGAACCGTTGAGGTTGTAGAGCCCGGTGTTGTGAAACGCCGGGTTCGCAGAGACGCTTCCGGCGAAGTCGGTGGCATCCGAGAAATTGAATCCGCCGTGGCAGTGGAAGCACTCGGTCACTTCGTCGAAGTAGAGCTCCATGCCCCGCCTTTCGGAGGCATTCATGGCGGCTTCGTCGCCGGCGAGAAACCTGTCGTAGCGAGAGTTGGCAGAGATCAGTGTCCGCTCGAAACTCGCGATCGCCTTGAGCGCGTTGTCGAGGGTGATGGGCTCGGCTTGGTCGGGGAAGGCCGCTGCAAACTTCTCGACATAGAGCGGCAGCGCCGCGAGGCGGGCCGTGAGGTCGGCCTCGTGCGACCGCATGCCCATCTCGACCGGGTTCTCTCCGAAGATGGGTCCGAGCGCCTGCTGCTCAAGCCGGTTCAGCGTAGGATGACCCCAGGTAAGGCGCTGCGCGTAAGCAACGTTGGTGAGGCCCATCGCGTTTCGGGGATGCGTGTCGCCCGTGGAGCCCTTGGCCTGCGGCAGCCCGTCGGCAAAGCCGAGAGCCTGCTGGTGGCAGGAGCCGCAGGACTGGGTGCCATTGTAGCTGAGCTGCTTCTCGTAAAAGAGGTGGCGCCCGAGGTCGACCTTCTCTGCCGTCATCGGGTTGTCGTCGGGAACGACCGGGGCGGGGAAGCCGTCGGGTACCCAGTCAAATCCCGCCGGCGCTGCCTGCTCCTCGTCGCATCCCGCGAAGAGGAGCACGATGGCCAACCCGCCGAACCTACTCAGCACGGAAGACATCCTGCCCCTCCACCACCGCGCCCGTCGCGAGGTCCAATCCGAGGTGACCGAAGGGCCCTTCGCAATCCGGATCCGTGACGGCGGAGGCACAGCCGATGCTGTCGCCCGCATTGCTGGTGATGTCCGAATCGGCGAGGAGCTGCTTTACGTCGATGATGACGGTCTGCGAGGTCGCATCGAAGGCGGGCAGCGAGATGACCGGGCGATCGGGTCGGGCACAGCTCGTGATGTTGCCGGTCGTGCCGACGCAGCCGGTGCTTCCGATGTGGATCTCGTAGCGGCCAGCCGGGGTACCGCCCTCAAAGCGAAGGAAGATGTAGCCCTGCTGCCAGTTCCAGCTCAGCGAACTCTGCGCGAGCGGTGCGGGCGCCAGCGCGGAATTCTTGTGGTTCTCGGAGAAGGGGACGCCGACCGAGAAGCGCAGGCCCACATAGTCTCCCTGCGCAACCGTCCCGGAAACTTCGCCGCGGGTGTCGGGGGTACCCGTGTTGCACTTGCCTGCGCCGTCTTCAAAGTCGAGGAGCGCCACCTGGTTGGCCTGCCACCCGGTCACATCATCCAGCACGACCGGCTCCGCGCTGCCGTCGGCCCGCACAAGCTCGAAGCCGTGGACAAAGAAGCGGAGGTCCTGCGGCTGAACCGCTGCCGGCGTCACGCCAAGTTCCTGGTAGAGTTGTCCGCAGCGCCAAGGCAGGTCGCCCACTACCGCCGCGAACTGGATGGTGACCGGCTCGGTCGCGACGGCGCCCGGTGCATCCTCTTCGCAGCCGGCCCCAAAGCAGGCGGAGGCCACAACCGCGAATCGGGCTAGCCGAGGACCGAAGGTTCGTTGTCGCATTTGTCGCACACTCCCTTGAAGAGGATCTCGGTGACTTTGCCCGGCGCTCCCGGACGGGCAGGCGGAGAGACTGTCTCCACCTCCACCTCCTTCATGCAAGAGACCTCGCCGCAGTCGGTGCAGACATAATGGGCATGACGGGGGCCTTCGTGACCACCCTCATCGAGAAGTTCAAAACGCCACACGTGGTCGCCGAGATCGGTGCGTGAAGCGAAGCCCTGTTCCGAGAGCGTGACGAGGTTGCGGTAGACCGTCGCGCGGTCGAGCCCGGTGTGGGCGAGCAGCTCGTAGACCTCGAGGTGGGTCTTGGGGCCGCTTGTCTGCTCCAGCACCGCGAGGACGCCAAGACGCGCGGAGGTGCCGCGCAACTGGGCGAGGCGGAGACGGGTGCGAAGTCGCTCGGATGGGACAAAATCGGTCATGCCCGCTCCTTGCATCTTCGCCCGACGAGAATCAAGAGTTTGGCCGCAGGCAGCCGCAACGAAGGTCGCCTTGGGTCATCTCACGCCCTCCTGCAGGGCGAGCGGGAGCTGCAAGCAGGGCAAAAAAGGTGCGCGCCCCTCCTGCCGCCGACTAGACGTCCCATTCTCTCTACCTCTGCCCCTGTGTTCCAATGATCGCTGCACCCGAGATGACCGTCACGCCCTGGATGTGGGTAGGCTTCCTCGCCTTCATCTTTGTGATGCTCGCCATCGACCTTGGCCTCTTCCACAAAGAGTCGCATCGGGTCGGCGCAAAGGAGGCCGCCAGCTGGACGGCGGTCTGGATGACGCTCGCTCTGACGTTCGGCGGCGTCCTCTGGCGCTTCGAAGGCCACCAGTATGGCACCGAATTCGTGGCCGGCTACCTCATCGAGCAGTCGCTCTCGATGGACAACATGTTCGTCTTTATCCTGATCTTCTCGGCGATGAAGATCCCCTCGGCGCTGCAGCACCGGGTGCTTTTCTGGGGCATCCTCACGGCGCTCATCCTGCGTGCAATCATGATTTTTGCGGGGGTAGCGCTGCTGAACCAGTTCCACTGGCTCATCGGCATCTTCGGCATCTTCCTGCTCTACACGGGCGGCAAACTGCTCTTCAATTCGGAAGATGAGGAAGAGGGCGCCGACACGCAGCGCTGGGTGCGGCTCTTGCAGCGCTTCATTCCATCGACCCCGATCCTGCGCGGCCACCGGTTTTTCTGGAAGGAGGATGGCTCGGGCAAGTGGGTGGCGACCCCGCTGTTCATCACGCTGATCCTGGTCGAGTTCACCGACGTGGTCTTCGCGCTCGACTCGATTCCCGCTGTCTTCGGCGTGACCAAAGACCCCTTCCTGGTCTTCACCTCCAACATCTTCGCCATCCTTGGCCTGCGCTCCATGTTCTTCCTGCTCGCGGCCGCCGTCGACCGGTTTGCCTACGTCAAATATGGCATCTCCGTGGTCCTCTGCTTCGTGGGTGCGAAGATGATGATGGAATACGCTGGCGAGCATGCTGCTGTCGCGAGCTTTGCCAAGGACCGGCTGGGCATGGAACAACTCCACATCAGCCCGCTGGTCTCGCTCGCTGTGATCGTGTCGGCGCTCGCGATCTCCATCACCTGGTCGCTCATCGCGACCAAGGGCGCCGCGCCGGCCGAACCCGACGAAACTTGAAGGGGCCGATCGCGAGGCGTACCGTTCGGTCACACCTCGCACACGGAGCGACCATGCGCTCGAACTGCCTCTCTCTTCGCGCT